>JAHFTC010000087.1 GCA_023269585.1 Opitutaceae bacterium | reverse complement strand
TAGGTGAAAGTTGCCAACGCGGCGCGACCACGCGCCGCCCTCAGCCGTCTCGATCCAGACGAGGGGCGAGTATCGCGGGACGAGTGCCGAGTCGTCGGTGGCGCAAATCGCGTCGCTCGGCCGAGCCGGTTTCTCCTCGGTGATCTGGCGCTCGTCGCTCGTCGCTCGACGCACGACTGACTGCTCACGCTCAGCGGAACAACAGCACGGGGACGCGGCACTGGCGGATCATCGCGGTGGTCGTGCTGCCAATCACGAATTGCCGGATGCGGCTGTGGCCGTAGGCGCCCATGATCAGGCAATTGATCCCGCGCGCAGCGACATAGGCGGCGATCTCATCCTCGACCACCCCGTGCAGCATCTGGCAGATCGGTTGCTGGCCGGCGGCGACGAGCGTCGTCTCCGCCTCGCGCAGGCTGGCGAGCGCGGCCTCCTCGCCGGCTCGGGCGGCCACGATCACGACATGGAGCTCCACGCCGCGGAACGCCGGACTTTCGACAAGATACTGCAACGCCTTGCGGCAGCTGCGCCCACCATCGTAGGCGAGCAACACGCGCTCGATCGGCTGGAAGCTGCGCGAGGTGACGAAGCAGGGCTGGTGGCTGGCGCGCACCACGCGCTCCATCGTCGAGCCGAGGTGGCCGGTGGCGAAGTTGGCGTTCTCGCCACGTTTGCCGAGCATGACGAGATCGGCAGTCTGCTCGTACTCGTGGAAGCAATCGACGAGGAAGCCGGTGCGGTGGGCGAACCGCGCGGTCGCGACGCCGGGCACATCGGCCAGGAGACGCTCGGCGTCCTTGAGCACGAGTCTGGCCTTCTCGGCCTCGAGCTCCTGCAGCTTGGAAAGCACCGCCTGATAGGGTTGCACGCCAAGGCTGCCGCTGAGGTCGGCGATCACCGGGACCTCGAACTGCCGGAGATCGGTGACATAGAGCACTTCGAATTCACAGGGGACCCGCCCGGCCAGCCAGGCCGCGTACTGGCAGCAAACCTGGGAGTAGGCGGAGCCGTCGGTGCAGAGCAGAACGCGTTTCATGGGGTATCGGGGTTTCGGAGTTCAGGCCGGCGGCGTCCCCGCGGGGAACCACCACCGGCCCAGGAGCAAAGCCTGCGCGCCGAGCGGCGCGCCGGTCACACGATCGTGCCGGAGGGCACGACCGCGCCTTTGGAGACGACGAGAATGCCGTCGACGATGGCGATGCCGTCGCGCACATGGCCGTTGGGCTTGCCCACGGGGTTGAGCGTCACGTTGTCGCCGATGCGGGCATTCTTGTCGATGATCGCGGTCTTGATGTTGCAGTTGTGGCCGATGCCGACGTTGGGGATGCCCTTGGCGAGGTTGGCGGCAAAATCGACCTCGGACTCGTAGTAGTCCGCTCCCATCATGATCGTGTCCTCAAGATGCACTCCCTCGCGCATGACCGAGCGGATACCGACCACGCAGCGCTTCATGGAGGCGTCGGTGATGAGGCTGCCGTCGCCGATGATCGCGTGGTCCACGCTGCACTTGTTGATCTTGGCGGCCGGCAGGTAGCGCGCGTGGGTGTAGATCGGGTCGAGCTGGGTGAAGAAGTTGAAGGCCGGCAGCGGGTGCGCGAGCTGAAGGTTGGCCTCGAAGAAGGCGCGCACGGTGCCGATGTCCTCCCAATAGCCCTCGAAGATGTGGCTGAAGAGGCGCTTCTTCCCAAGCAGGCCGGGGATGATCTCCTTGCCGAAGTCGGTCATCGAGTTGTCGAGCGCCTCCGCCAGCACCTCGCGCTTGAAAACGTAGATGCCCATGGAGGCGAGGCAGCGCTTTTCCTCCGAATGGGTCTTGAGGAGCTGCTCGATCGCGGGGCCGACCGCGAGGCTCTGGATGACCGCGGGATCCTTCGGCTTCTCGACGAACGAATCGATCGAGAGGTCGTCGCGCACGCGCATCAGACCGAGACCCTCGATCTGCGAGGCCGGCAGCGCGATCGCCGCGATCGTCACATCGGCGCCCGTGCGGATGTGCTGATCGATGATCAGGCGGTAATCCATCCGGTAGAGCTGGTCGCCCGAGAGGATGAGCACGAGGTCGTGCGGGTAGTTGCGGAAATGGTTGAGGTTGCGGCGGACGGCGTCGGCCGTGCCCTGGTACCAGTCGGTCGTCTTCTCGGTCTGCTCGGCGGAGAGGATGTCGACAAAGCCGCCACCGAACGTGTCGAAGTTGTACGTGTTCTGGATGTGGCGGTGCAGCGACGCGGTGTTGAACTGCGTGAGCAGGAAGATCCGGTTGATCCCGCTGTTGAGGCAGTTGCTGATCGGGATGTCCACGAGGCGGTACTTGCCGGCCAGCGGCACGGCCGGTTTGCAACGCTCCTTGGTCAAAGGGTAGAGCCGGGTACCCCGGCCACCGCCCATGATCACTGACACCACGGAAGAACGAGTCGTCATAAAGTTGAGAGTCTGTTCGCGGAAATTGTTTCAGGCAAATGCCTTGCTCGAACCGTAGCCGCCACCACACCATCGTAAAACAAAAACCCGAAATTTATGTGCGGCATCGTCGGCTACGTCGGAAAGCAAAAAGCATCCAGCATCATTCTCGAAGGCCTCAAGCGCGTCGAGTATCGCGGCTATGACTCCGCCGGCCTTGCCGTGCTCGAGAAGGGCGCCTTCACGGTCCTCAAGAAGACCGGCCGCGTCGACAACCTCGTCAAGCTCGTCGCCCCGCGGAAGTTCCACGCCACCACCGGCATCGGCCACACCCGCTGGGCCACCCACGGCGGCGTCACCGACGCCAACGCCCACCCGCACCTCTCCTCCGACGGCAAATTCGCGATCATCCATAACGGCGTGATCGAGAACTACGTCGGCATGAAGCAGTTCCTCGCCGGCAAGGGCTACACCTTCCAGTCGGAGACCGACACCGAGGCGCTGGTCAACCTCATCGCCTACCACTTCGCCAAGGAGCCGGCCAACGGCGACCGCAGCCGCTTCCTCGAGAGCGTGCGCAAGGCCCTGCTCCACGTCGAGGGCACCTACGGTATCGCCGTTTTGTGCACCGAGTGCCCCGACGAAATCGTCGGCGCCCGCAAGGGTTCCCCGCTCATCCTCGGCGTCGGCGACGGCGAAAACATCCTCGCCTCCGACGTCTCCGCCCTCGTCAGCCGCACGCAGAACGTCGTCTACCTCAAGGACGGCGAGGTCGTGCACCTCACCGAGAAAAGCTTCAGCCTCTCCACCATCCAGGAGCAGGAGGAGATCACGCCCAAGATCGACCGCGTCTCGTGGAAGGTCGAGGACGCCGAGCTCGGCACCTTCGCCCACTTCATGGAGAAGGAGATTTTCGAGCAACCTGCCGCCCTCGAAAACACCATGCGCGGCCGCTTCTCCGCCGACGCCTCCACCGCCATCTTCGGCGGCCTCAACCTCACCGCCGGCGACCTCCGCCAGATCGACCGCCTCGTCTTCTGCGCGTGCGGCACCGCCTGGCACGCCTGCCTCGTGGCCGAGCAGCTCATCGAGCGCTACGCCCGCATCCCCGTCGAGGTCGAGTACGCCTCCGAGTTCCGCTACCGCAACGCCCCGCTCGACAAGAACACCCTCGTCTTCGTCGTCACCCAGTCCGGCGAAACCCTCGACACTCTCGAGGCCCTGCGCGAGGCCAAGCGCAAGGGCTACACCGTCCTCGCCATCGTCAACGTCGTCGGCTCCACCATCGCCCGCGAATCCGACGGCGGCATCTACCAGCACGCCGGCCCCGAGATCGGCGTCGCCTCCACCAAGGCGTTCACCTCCCAACTCGTCGTCGGCGCGATGCTCGCGCTCTACCTCGGCCGCCTGCGCGACATGAGCTACAGCGACGGCGTCGAGTACGTGAAAGCGCTCAAGCAGGTCCCCGAGCTCATCAAGGCCGTCCTCACCCAGGCCCCGCACATCAAGGCCATCGCGAAACGGTTCTCCCACCATCGCGACTTCCTCTTCCTCGGCCGCCAGTCCATGTTCCCCATCGCCCTCGAGGGCGCGCTCAAGCTCAAGGAGATCTCCTACATCCACGCCGAGGGTTATCCTGCGGCCGAGATGAAACACGGCCCGATCGCCCTCATCAGCCCCGACTGCCCCACCGTCTTCTTCGCCCCCGCCGGCGAGATGTTCCCGAAGCTCGTCAGCAGCATCCAGGAAATCAAGGCGCGCAAGGGCCAGGCCATCGTCATCACCACCACCGGAGCCGAGTTCCCTCCCGGCCTCGCCGACGAACGCATCGACCTGCCGCCCTGCCACGAGGCCATCCTGCCCATCCTCGCGACGATCCCGGTCCAGCTCCTCAGCTACTACATCGCCGCCGAACTCGGCCGCGATGTCGACAAGCCCCGCAACCTGGCCAAGTCGGTAACCGTCGAGTGAGCGCACGGCCCACTTGAAAATCGCCGACCAAGTGCCGCCATCCGCCCTCTAGCCTCTCGCCTTTCACCTTTCGCCGCCCTTTCCGCCATGGCCGCCCTCCTTCCGCCGCTCGAAATCAAACCTGATCGCGCCGCCTTCCACCGCCTCTGCGCCGAGGGCAATGTCGTCCCCGTCTACGCCGACCTCATGGCCGACATCGAGACGCCCGTCTCGGCCTACGCGAAGGTCAAGGGCTCCGGCCCCGCGTTCCTCCTCGAATCCATCGAAGGCGGCGAACACCTCTCCCGCTACAGCTTCATCGGCGTGCGCCCGCGCAAGGTCTTCGCCATCGGCGCCGAAACCACCCTCGTCCGCAATGCCGACGGCTCCACGCAGCGCCTGCCCACGCCCGCCGACCCGCTCAAGGTCCTTGAGGAGGACATGCGCGGTTTCCGTCCGGTGAAACAGCCGGGCATGCCGCCGTTCATGGGCGGCGCCGTCGGCTTCATCGGCTACGAGTACATCAACCGCATCGAGCCGACCGTCCCCGTTCCGCCCGCCAACGACCAGGGCCTGCCCCTTCTCTACTTCATGCTCGCGGACTCGCTGGTCATCTTCGACCGCGCCAAGCAGACCCTCCGCCTCCACGTCAACGCCCACATCGCCGACGACATCGACGCCGCCTACGATGCCGCCGTGGCCGAGGTCGAAAACCTCCGCACGCTCCTGCAGACGCGCCGCGAGCTCACCCCGATCGCCCTCGCCGACCGTCCGAAACTCGCGGTGCCCCCCGGCAACTTCACCAAGGAGGAATTCGAGAAAGCCGTCGACGGCACCAAGGAGTTCATCCGCGCCGGCGACATCATCCAGGTCGTGCTCTCGCAGCGCTTCCGCCGCCCCTTCGCCAAGTCGCCCCTCGATCTCTACCGCGCGCTGCGCACGGTCAACCCGTCGCCCTACATGTTCATCCTCGACGTGGGTGACTTCGCCATCGTCGGCGCGTCTCCGGAAGTCCACGTCAAGGTCACCGACCGCCTCGTCGAGATCCGCCCCATCGCCGGCACCCGCCCGCGCGGCGCCACCCCGGCCGACGACCTCGCGCTCGAAAAGGACCTGCTCGCCGACGACAAGGAAAAGGCCGAGCACCTCATGCTCGTCGACCTCGCCCGCAACGACATCGGCCGCGTCTGCGACTTCGGCTCCGTCACCGTGCCCGAGTTCATGATCGTCGAGCGGTATTCGCACGTCATGCACATCGTCTCGCAGGTCGAGGGCAGGCTCCGCCCCGACCGCAACGCCTTCGACGTCATGCGCGCCACCTTCCCCGCCGGCACCGTCTCCGGCGCGCCCAAGATCCGCGCGATGCAGCTCATCGCCCAGCTCGAGAAACTCCAGCGCGGCTTCTACGCCGGCGCCCTCGGCTACTTCAGCTACGACGGCAACCTCGACTCCTGCATCACGCTGCGCACCGCGCTCGTGAAGGACGGCCAGATCACGATCCAAGCCGGCGCCGGCCTCGTCGCCGACTCCGTGCCGGCCTCCGAATACCAGGAGACGATCAACAAGGCCTCCGCGCTCCTGAAGGCCGTCGCCATCGCCGAAGGCGCCTGAGTCGACGTCGGTCGTCCCTTCAGGGCGACCAAAGCGGTTTCGCGACCGCCTACGCCTCCGTTCGCTCCGGTGCCGCTGGCCGCGACCGGCCATACGCCACTTGCCCTTCCGCCCGGGGGTGAGTCTGATGCGGCCGCTACCACCGTGCCTACCACCACCACCGCCGCCGCGCCGAAGAAGGCCTCGTTGGGCGTGATCTTCCTCACGCTCTACCTCGATCTCATCGGCTTCTCGATCTTCTTCCCGCTCTTTCCGGCGATGCTCGACTACTACCTCGGGCGCGAGGGTCGGAACGGAGCCTTGGGCTGGCTGCTCGGGCAGATCGATGCGCTCGCCCAGACCTGGCACCTCGACCATAGCTACACCGCCGTCCTCTTCGCCGGCATCATCGGCTCGCTCTACTCCCTCCTCCAGTTCGTCTTTGCCCCGATCTGGGGCGCCCGCTCCGATCGCGTCGGACGCCGGCCCGTGCTTCGTCTCACAATCCTTGGCACGGCCGTCAGCTATGCGATCTGGGCGCTCAGCGGCTCGTTCCTGCTTTTCCTCGTCTCCCGCGTCGTCGCCGGCATCGCGAGCGGTAATCTCTCGGTCGCCACCGCCGCCGTCAGCGACATCACCACCCGCGCCGATCGCGCCAAGGGCATGGGCCTCATCGGCGCCGCCTTCGGTCTCGGCTTCATCACCGGCCCGGCGCTCGGCGGCATGACCGCCCACATCAATCTCCTCGACCGCTGGCCCGGTCTCGCCGCTTACGGCGTCAACCCGTTCACCGTGCCCGCCCTCGTGGCGTTCGCCCTCGGCCTGATCAACCTCGTGTGGGTGCAACGGCGGTTCTCAGAAACCTTCAACCCCGCCCTCTCCACCCCGACCGAACGGACGCGCCATCCGCTGCGCGCGCTCTTCGCCATCCCGGCGCCCCAGGTCCGCCGCGTGATCTTGATCAACGCGCTCTTCGTCCTCGGTTTCAGCGGACTCGAGCTCACCCTCGGCTTCCTCGCCTCCGAGCGCCTCGGCTACACCCCGCGCCAGCTCACGATGATCTTCGTCTTCACGGGTGTCGTCTCCGTCCTGACCCAAGGTGCGCTCGTCCGGCGGATCGTGCCCCGCATCGGCGAAAAGAACGGCAGCGTGCTCGGCCTCGCCCTCGCCTGCGCCGGCATGGCCTGGCTCGCAGTCTCGCACCACACCGCCACGATCTACGCGAGTCTTGCGCTCGCCTCCATCGGCTCGGGATTCTGCTACGCTGCGCTCTCATCGCTGCTCTCGCTCTATGTCGGCGAGGAGGAACAGGGCCGGTTCATGGGCTTGTTCCGCGCCCTCGGCTCCCTCACCCGCGCCGTCGGGCCGGTCTGCGCCGGCGTGGTGTATTGGAGCTTTGGGTCGACGGCCAGCTACGCCGCCTCCGCCGCCGTGATCCTCGTCCCGCTCGCCCTCGCGCTGACCCTGCCGGTGCCGCGAAAATGATTCCCGCGGGGCACGAAACTTCGGCAGCTATCCGGCGTCGTATTGCGCGTCGCATGCGTCCCGCCCGCGCTTTCCTCGCCGTCCTCGCCGCGCTGAGCCCGTTGTGGCTGGCGGCCGCCTCGACCCTGATTCGCTTCGACCGTGAGCCGCTCGCCCAAGAACACGTCGTCGTGCCCGGGCGCATCGTCTCGAATCTCCTGCTCGTCGAGGGCACCGTCGCCGGCGCCGGCCCGTACTACTTCCTCATCGACACCGGCTCCTCCATCACGCTCGTCTCCGACCGGATCGCGACCGCCGGGCCCGCTGTGCGCACCACCCCGGCGCTCGTGCCCGTGCAGGTCGTCTCCGCGGCCGGTGGCGCCACCATGCTCGGCAGCACCACGCTGCCCTCGCTCGAGCTCGGTTCCACCCGTTTCGCCAACGTCCGCGCCGTCGTCTACGACTTCGTCGATTTCTCCAACCACCTCGGCATCACCGTCGACGGCATCATCGGCTTCCCGGTCTTCCGCGACCTGCTCCTCACGCTCGACTACCCGCGCCACCGCATCGTGCTCTCGCCGCGCTTTCCCGCCCGCGCGATCGCCGGCACCGCCCTGCCCTTCGCGCTCGAGGACGGCACCCGCCCGATCGTCAACGTCGAACTCGGCGACAAGGTCTTCATGGCGCTGCTCGATTCCGGCAGCGACCTCGCCTTCACCCTCGACGCCACCGGGCTGAACCCACGCTTCAAGGCCGGCCCGCGCACCGGCCCGGTCGTCACCACGCTCTCGGGCAACGCCCCGCGCCAGATCGGCCGACTCGCCGACCCGCTCCTGCTCGGCGGCTGCGAGGTGCGCGAGCCCCGCGTCATGCTCACCGACCAGCTTTCGACGGTCGGGGCGGAGATTCTCCGCCACTTCACCCTCACCTTCGACCAGCACCGCAGCCAGGTCATCCTCGCCCCGGAACGCGACAGCGCCGTCAAACTCCCCGCGCAACGCACCACCGGGCTGAGCTTCGCCCGCCTCCCCGCCGAATGGCGCGTGCTCCAGGTCCTCGACGATGCGCCGACCGCCACTCAGCAGATCGAGCCCGGCGACGCCATCGTCGGCATCAACGGCGAGCCGATCGTGAAATGGAACCTCGACCGTTTCGACCAGCACCTCCGCAGCGCCGATACAGTCGACTACCTCTTCCGCCGCGACAACCGCAGCTACCTCGTGCGCGTCCCGGTCTACGACCTCGTGCCCTGAAGCGGGAAAGATTCCGTCTGTAGGCCGGGGCGGCGACCCGGCTCTTCCGGCGCGCCTCCTCAGCGAGGTGGCTAACTGCTCGTCCGCCTCATCGGCACGCGTCAGCCCAGCTGCGCCGCGAGCCACCCGCCCACGCTGCCGGCCGCAGGCTGCGCCAGCAACTCCCGCAGCTTCTCGGCCTGCGCCCGGGTGTGCAGGAGGCGCTCCCGATCCTTCAACGAGGCCTGCAACTGCGCCGCCAGGCGTGCAGGCGTCGCGTCCCCTTGGATATACTCCGGGTACATCGCCTCGCCGAGGATGATGTTCGCGATGCCGAGGTGCGGCACCTTCACGATCCAGCGGCCGATCGTGTAGGTGATCGGGTCCGTGCGGTAGACGATCGCCCCGGGGATGCCCGCCAGCGCGCACTCCATCGACATCGTGCCGCTCGAGGTCAGCACCGCCGAGGCCGGCAGCGAACCCTCGAATTCGTCCAAGCGGACCAGATGCACGTTGGCCGGCGGCTGCGCCGCCTGCAGGGTCTTCAAAATCTTCTCACTCGGGTACAGGACCACCGCGTCGCGGTTGCCGCCGTCGTGGCGGTACCAGAGGTAGGCGTCGAGCAGTGCCGGAAAGATCCGCGCCACCGCCCCCTTGCGGCTGCCCGGCAGCCGCAGGATCGGCCCGCTCGGATCGTAGGCCACCGGCGCGACGTGTCCGGGCGCGAGGAACGGATGACCGACGAACGTCACCGGCAATCCGGTATCCTCATAACATTTCGCCTCGAACGGAAAGATCGTGGCCAGGCCGTCGAGATGCTGCGCCATCGCGAACCGACGCCCGGCGCGCGACGCCCAGATCTGCGGGCTGATGAAGTACAGCGCCTTGGTCGCGCCACCGGCCTTCGCCGAAAGGCCGCGCTGGAACAACGCCTTGGCGATCCGCAGGTTCAAGCCCGAGGAGTCGACGAAACACACCGCCTTCGGACGGTGCGCGGCGATCCAGCGCACGACCTCGCCGATCAGCCGCCGGAAAAAGGGAATCTTGATGACCGCCGCAAACCCCAGTGCGGAGTGCGCCGTGAGGTCGAGCAGGAGCTGCGCGCCAGCCGCCGCAAGCGCGGGGCCGCCGACCGCGCACACGCGCACCCCGGGTTTCAGCGCCGCCAGCTCACGCACCGCCCGCGCCGCGTGCTGGTCGCCGGAATGCTCCGCCGCCACCACGAGCAGATCCACGCCACCGTCCTGCGGCGACGGCAGTGGAAAGGGCGTGGTGGTCAGTTCAGCCATGGGCGCGACGCCTACCGCTTCGCCGAGCGGATCTGCTCGGTGATTGCGATCGCCACCTCGAGCGCGCTCTTGCCAAGCGTCGCACCGACCTTCGGCTGCTGCGCCTTGGTCACGCTTTCGACAAACGATGCCAGCTCCAGCGCCAAGGGTTCGCCCTTCTCGATCGGGATTTCGTGCACGGGGATCGAGCTGGCGTCGCCGGCCTTCACGAGGCCGAGCTTCGCCTTCATGCCATAGGCGATGATGTCGCTCTTGCGCACGAGGTGGCCCGACTGGTTCATGAAATCCAGCGAGAGGTAGGCGTTGTCCTGGAAGACGCGGATCTCGCGGTTCTTCTTCAGGCTCATCCGGCTCGCGCTGAGATTGGCCACGCAGCCGTTCTCGAAGACGATCCGGGCGTTGGCAATGTCCTCGGTTTTCGAGAGCACGTTGATGCCCACGCTGTCGATGCGCGCGATCGGCGACTTCACCAACGCCAGCACGATGCCGATGTCGTGGATCATCAGGTCGAGCACGACGCCGACCTCGGTGCCGCGCGGCGTGTAGGGCGCGAGGCGCTCGGTGGTGATGTACTGGGGACGGTCCGCCTCCTTCTCCAGGAAGCTCATGACCGGGTTGAAATGTTCGATGTGCCCCACCTGCACGATACGGTTGCCGGCGCGGGCGACGGCCAGCACGCGCTCGGCCTCCTCGAGGCTGGCGCAGATCGGCTTCTCGATCATCAGGTGGCAGCCCTTGGCCAGCAGTGGCAACGCCACCTCGCAGTGGCGGTCCGTCGGCACCACGACGCTCACCGCGTCGCACGCCTCGCCGAGTTCCTCGATCGAGGCGAAGCGCCGGCAGTTGAACTTGCCGCAGATCTCGGCCGCCCGCGCATCGCTCGTCTCAAAGATGCCGGCCAACTCGGCGCCGGGCAGCGTCGAGTAGATGCGGGCATGGTGCTGGCCGAGCGAACCGACGCCGGCGACGCCACATTTGATGCGGGGGGAGCTTTTGCCAAACATGCCGCGATGGCATGCGGTCCCCGCCACCGTGGCAATGAGGGAAACGCGGGCCGAGCCCGGGCGTAGCTGAGCGGCGAAGCCGTTCAGCCTTCAGGAGCTCGCGCATTGGACGGACGCGGTAGGGACGGCGCTCCTGACCTGAGCTTGTCGAAGGTCCGCCGCCGTCCGTACGCTCGGCAAATCCCTCGGTCATGCTGAGGAAGCGGCTGTCAGTCTGTTAGCCGAAGCTCAATAGGGTCAGCGCGCAGACGCCACCCCTTGCCTCACCATTGAGCAAGCCGAGCCGTCGAGCGACCGGCCCCGGGCCGGCTCACTCCCAGTCATCCGTTCGTCTCACGTTTCTCGACCGCCCACCGGCCCGCTCACTTGTGATCCCACGGCAACACGACCTCCACACGCTTGTGTTTCCAGACCTCGAAGCGCGTGAAGATCTTGCCCGGGTTCATGATCGCGTTCGGGTCGAGCGCCTGCTTCACCGCTATCATCGCGCGGATCGCCGGTTTCGTGTGTTCGAGCCCGAGGAACGGCGTCTTCGCCAACCCGATCCCGTGCTCGCCGGAGATCGCGCCGCCGAGCCGTTTCACGCCGCGCATGAGTTGCTCCACCGCGCGCACCGCCGCGCGGCTCTCCCGCTTGTCGGCGCGCCGGTACATGATGTTCACATGCAGGTTGCCGTCGCCGAGGTGGCCGAAGGTCGGCATGGCGAGACGGTGACGCTTCTTGAGCTTCTCCAGAAACTCTCCGAACGCCGCGTAGCTCTTCAGCGGGAGCACGATGTCCTCGTTGAGCTTGCTGTCGCCCAGCGCGAACATCGCGGGCGAGCACTTCCGCCGCACCGCCCACAGCTCCTCGGCCTCGTCGCGGCTGCGCGCCGCGCGCGAAACCACCGCGTGCTCGTCGGCCCACTTGAGCACGGCCTTCTTCTGCTCAACGACCTCGGCCGCCGTGCCGGCGAGTTCGAGCAACAGCACCGGCTTCTTTGGCGCCTCCGCGAACACCGGTTTGCCGCTCGCGCTCTCGGCGCACCCGACCGACGCCCGATCGAGAAACTCCAGGATTGCCGGCTGCACGCGCGCGGCGATCAATGCCTGCGCCGCCGCAAACGCCGCCGCCTCGTCCTTGAACGCCGCCAGCAAGGTCCACCGCTCCGCCGGCGCCGGGATCAGCTTCAGCACCGCCTCGGTCACGATGCCGAGGCAGCCTTCGCTGCCGATCCACAGGTCGCGCAGGTTGAAGCCGGCCGACCATTTTTTGAATTCGCCGGCCCACTGCACGCGCTCCCCCGTGGGCAGATAGCCGGTGAGGCTGAGCACGTAGTCGCGCGTCACGCCGTACTTGCCGCCGTGCATGCCGCCGGCGTTGCAGGCGATGTTGCCGCCGATCGTGCTGTGCTCCTTCGACGACGGATCCGGCGGATAAAACCAGCCCGCCGCCGCCGCCGCCCGCTGCACGTCGCCGACCTTCGCGCCGGCCTGCACGACCGCCAGCCCGGCCTCGGCGTTGATCCGGATCTTCGTGAGCTTCGAAAGGTCGAGCACCCAGCCTCCAAATCGCGGAGACGCCGAGCCGGTGAGCGAGGTGCCGCCGCCGCGCACCGTCACCGGCACGCAATGTTCGTTGGCCAGCGCCAGCACCACGCCGACGTCGGCATCCTTGCGCACGCGGACCACCGCGTCGCAGTCGAAGGCGATCTTGCTCCCGTCGAACGAGCCGGCGAAGCGCGAGGCGTCGTCGGTGCGGACGACGCGCGCGCCCAATCGTTGTTGCAGGAGAGCGGTCGGTTTGGCGTGCGACATGCGGCGCGGAACGTGACGCCCCGCCGCCCGCCGCGCAACCCAACTGTAAGCCCGGCCGCCGGACTGCGGCCGCGCCCCACCCGGACGTTTGCCGGCAAACCCTCGGGACCAGCGCAGCGACGCCGCCGTGCTCAAACTATCGCTACGCGCGCCGATCCGTAAGCAACGTCCCCACCTCCGCGACCGCGCCGAGGATCCGCGTCGCCTGCGAAAAGTCCGCCCGCCGGCTCAGCGCGTTCGGGATCACCCAACAATCCAGCCCGGCCGCTCGCGCCGACGCCAGCCCCCGCGGCGCATCCTCGATTGCGAGACACGCCTCCGCGGGGAAGCCGCACCGTGCGATCGCCGCCAGATACGGACCAGGCTCGGGCTTGCTCCCCGCGTAGTCTCCCAGGGTCAGCGCGAAGTCGAAGAATTCGAGAAAACCGGTGCGGCGGTGAATGGTCTCGAAGTGGTCGCGGCGCGAACTGGTCACGATGCCCATCGCATAGTGCGGGCGCAGCCGCCGCAGCGTTTCCTCCGCCCCCGGGATCGCCAGCGGCTCAGTCTCCAACCGGCGCTGGTAGCGCGTGTTGCGGTCGCAGCGCAGCGCCTCGATCTGCGCCTCGCTCAGCCCACGCGCCGCCGCCAGCGGCCAGACTCCTCCCGAGCTCGCCAGAAAATGTTCGAAATACAGTTCCTCCGTCAGGTCGATGCCCACCTCCGCGAGCACCTCGCGGGTGGTGTGGAAATACCAGCGTTCGGTGTCGACGAGGACCCCGTCGTTGTCCCACAGGATGGCCCGATAGTCTTTTGGCGCGGTCGGCATGCCCGCATCCTCTGCGGTCGACGTGCCTCGCCGGCGAACCGAAAACGTCTTTTCGCGCCGTCCGACACCAGACCCCGGCTGCCGCGGGGAAATCTCCAACGAGGAGATGGTGGGCGATACTGGACTCGAACCAGTGACCCCCTGCGTGTGATGCAGGTGCTCTAACCAACTGAGCTAATCGCCCAAACGAGGACGCAGGAAAACGCATATTCCCCCGGCGAAATCCACCAAAATCTTTCGCGACTTTCCGCGCCGCCCATCCCAACGATCCCGCAAAATCTTCCGAGGGTTCTGCGCCCCGCCGGTGTACGTTGGGGCAACGGGCCAATCCGGCCCGCCTGCTCCAACAACACCGATCCACCATGAAGAAGCTCCTCCTCCCCCTCCTCGTTCTCGGCCTCGCCACCTCCGCCTTCGCCGGCGCCGCCTGCGGCTCCGGCTGCGACAAACCCAAGGCCCCCGCCTGCCAGTGCGGCGACGCCTGCAAGACCAAGTGCGGCGACAAGGGCGAGTGCACCAAGCAGAAGTGCGACGCCCCGAAGTCCGAAGAGAAGAAGTAATTTTCCTCCCTCCGCTGCCCCCTACCCGGCCCGCCCCCACCACGGGGCGGGTCTTTTTATTCCCTGTCGGCGCTGCTACCGGCGCGTCTCCACCGGCCGCCGCCGCTGCGGGAACAGCGCGCGGCACAGTGCGCACACCGTGCCGTCGCAACCGCGCGCCGTGCAGTGCTCGCGCCCATAGTAGATGATCCGCAGATGCAGCGCGTTCCAGTGTGCGATCGGAAACAGCTTCTTCAGGTCGCGCTCGGTCTGTTCCACGCTCCGGCCATCGGTCAGCCCCCAACGTTGCGCCAGGCGATGGATATGCGTGTCGACCGGGAACGCCGGTTCGCCGAAAGCCTGCGCCATCACGACCGACGCCGTCTTGTGCCCCACGCCCGGCAACGCCTCCAGCGCCGCCCAGCCGCGCGGCACCGCGCCGCCGTGCTGCGTCATGAGAATCTCACTCAGGCCCCGGATCGCCTTCGCTTTCTGCGGCGCGAGCCCGCAGGGCCGCACGATCGCCTGGATGTCCGCCACCGGCACCTGCGCCATCGCCGCCGGGTCGCCGGCCCGGGCGAAGAGCGCGGGCGTGACCTCGTTCACCCGCTTGTCGGTGCACTGCGCGGAGAGCAGAACCGCCACCAGTAGCGTGTACGCATCTCGATGCACGAGCGGGATCGGCGGTGCCGGATAGAGCTCCGCCAGGCGGCGGTCGATCAACTCGGCTCTCTGCTGGCGGGTCATACCCAGAGCAGAGAACACCCCGGCGCGCGCCGCAAGCGTTCCACCGGCCGGGGTCTAGTCCTCATTCGGGTCCCGACGGGTTGCCGCGACGGCCTTCCGCCGCACCATATTCCGCAGCTCAGAAGGGTTCTTCTGCTGATCGCATCCACCACCGCCGCATCCCACATCCCATGACAATCACCAGCACCGCCTCGACCTACCGCTCACCGCCCCAGCGCGCGGACTCCGCCCGTACCCAGAAGGACAATGCCGCGGTCGCCCAGGCGCAACGGGCCCGCGACAACTCCGCCGAGCAGCGCGCCGTCGCGGCCCTCCGCGAGGATTCTCGCCCGCAGAAGGTCGAGAAACCCGACGGCAACGAACGCGCCGAACAGCAGCGCATCCAAGCGCAGCAGGCCCAAAGTCAGGCCCAGGAACGCAGCCGCGTCGGCGGCTCGCTCAACGCCCGGGCCTGAGCCACGCGCGCCGCGCTCCGGTCCCCTTCATCATGCCGGAGCGCAGGCCTGTTGCGGCCCCGATCTCCGGTGGCGTGATCCCGTCTCCCGGATCACCCTATTTCCCGGGCACACCGCAGTTCCCGCGCGCCCGCCACCACTCGGCGAACTTGGCCCACGCCCGGGCGCGGTGGCTGATGCCGTTCTTCACCGCCTCGCCCAATTCGGCGAAGGTGAGATGGCTCTCCGCCGGCACGAAGATCGGATCGTAGCCGAAACCGGCGCCGCCGCGTTCGCGCTCGATCAACCGGCCGTCGCACCGGCCAATGAAATTGTGATCCCGGCCCTGTGGATCCACGACGAAGAGCACGCAGATGAAATGCGCCGTGCGCTTGTCCCGCGGCACACCCTGCAGCTTGGCGAGCAGTTTCTCGAGGTTCGCGGCGCTCGTCGCGCCGGGTCCGGCATAGTGCGCCGAATCCACGCCGGGTTCACCAGCGAGCGCATCGACGCACAGCCCGCTGTCGTCCGAAAGCACCCATTGCGCGCCGCCCAGCTTTTCATGGAGCGCCCGGGCCTTCTTGCGCGCGTTGCCGAGGAAGGTGCCCGCGTCCTCCACCACCACGGGCATCCCGCCCGCCTCCTTCGCCGAGCGGAGGCGCAGGGAAAGTTGCGAATCGTCGGCGAGGGCCTGCATCTCGGCCACCTTGTGGCCGTTGCCCGTGGCGAAGAAGATTTCGGTCGGGTTAGTCATGGTCGCAGCCGCAGTGATGATGACCGCTTTCCGGTGTTTCGCCACCTGCCGCGTCGTCGAACTCGAGATTTTCCGGATAGACGATCCGGCCGCGCATGAGCTGGTCGTCTCCGAACACCGCGTGGCGCACCTCCGCCAGACGCAGCCCCGCCGTCGGCACCTCCACGCGCAGGCCGGTCGCGACCGGAATCGAGGCAGCGTCGGCGAACAGCCGCGGCGCCCGGTACGAGAGCAGGTAGTCGAGCGCCCGGGCCTTCAGCAGCCCGCTGAGGAAACGCGAGCCGCCCTCGACGAGCACCCCGGTAATGTCATCGCGGACACAGCGTTCGTGGAAGGCCGGCAGGTCCACCGCGCCCTCGCTTACGGGCAACCGCCACACCTGCACGCCCAGTTGTTCAAACCGGCGGACGACGACCGAGTGCTGCCGGTCGCTGGTGACGATCACCGTGCGTTCGCGGTGCGCGTCGGTGAACAGGCGCGGCAATGGGTTGAGCGTTGCCGTGCTGAGCGCCGCATCGAAGACAAAGCGCCGCGGACACCACTCGCCGTCCGGCAGACGCGCCGTGAGCTGGGGATCGTCG
This sequence comes from Opitutaceae bacterium, assembly GCA_023269585.1. GTDB lineage: Bacteria > Verrucomicrobiota > Verrucomicrobiia > Opitutales > Opitutaceae > CAJCBL01. The sequence goes on along the minus strand of JAHFTC010000087.1, from coordinate 1,488 downwards.
CTCGCCACCGTGCCGGCGCCGACGGCGATCGCCGGAAACAGCCGGCGCCAGCGCATCACGTCGGCCCGGGCCGGTTCGCCGGTGATCCATTTCGATTCGCCGGTGCGGCACGCGATTCGGCCGTCGATGGTCGTGGCCACCTTGGCGGCGAGGAACGGCCGGTGCGCGACGATCCAGTGGTTGAAGAGGAGATTCAGATCCGTGCACTCGTCGGCCAGCACGCCGGCGATGACGTCGACGCCGGCCGCGCGGAGCAGCGCGAACCCCTTTCCGGCATGCTGCGGATTGGGATCGGTCGCGCCCACCACCACACGGCGGATACCCGCGGCGAGGATCGCCTCGGTGCACGGCGGTGTGCGGCCGTGCGTGCAGCAGGGCTCGAGTGTCACGTAGAGCGTCGCGTCCGGGGCCGGCTTCCGGCCGAGCGCGCGCAGCGCCATGATCTCGGCATGCGGTTCGCCGGCCTTAGCGTGGAAGCCCTCGGCGACCACCACGCCGCCCTCGACGACCAGCGCGCCGACCATCGGGTTCGGATGCGTGACGCCCCACCCCCGCCGCGCCAACTCGAGCGCACGCCGCATGAAAACCTCGTGGAAGTGGGCAGCGTCGGTGGTCATCGTCAGTTCACGTTTCAACACGCCCGGCCCGGCGCTTCAACCTTCGAACCCGGCACCAGCCGCGCCGTGCCCAGCCCTCCTCGCCGGCCGGCAGGTTCATGAGTTCACGCCCGTACGTAAGGATTGGACTCCTTCTCGGTGGCGACATCCGTCTCCGGACCGTGGCCGGGATAGAGCGCCGTCGCGTCCGGAAGCGTGTAGATCTGCGTCCGGATGGAGTGGGCCAGCATCTCGAAGCCGCCTCCGGGGAAATCCGTGCGCCCGACGCCGCCGGCAAAAATCGCGTCGCCCACAAACGCCACGCCGCTCCCACGGAAATAGAACAGCACGCTGCCCGGGCAATGCCCCGGCACATGGCGCACTTCCACCGTCTCGCCGAGCAGTTCGAACGTGCTCCCCTGCGCGACCACGTGATCAATCTTCGCGGGATCGAAACGCAGCCCGGGCATGGCGAACAATTCCATCACCTCGGGATGTTCGATGAAGAGCCGGTCCTCCTCGTGCGCGTAGAGCGGCACCCCGGTCTGCTGGACGCGCGCGGCGTCACCGGTGTGGTCCCAATGCCCATGGGTGACGAGCAACGCCACGAGTTTGCACCCGGTTTTCCGCAACAACGCCTGCACCTCGGGCAGCACATCGTGCGGCGCATCGACAAGCACCGCCTCACCGCGCGCAGCATCGGTGAGCAGGTAGGCGTTGGTCTCGATCGGCCCGGCGGGCAGGGCATGGATTTCCATCGCGGTGTGAATGCGTCCCGCCCCCCCGCTCCCGCAACCCCAGAATCCGCCGTTCCCCCAGCCGCGTACCGCAGCGCGCAGCGCGAGGAACGCGGCGAGCAAGGCCGCAGGCCGTTCCCCCAGCCGCGTACCGC
>JAHFTC010000195.1 GCA_023269585.1 Opitutaceae bacterium | reverse complement strand
GCGGCGGGATCGAGCAGCGCGGCCAGCGCGATCGTCGTCAGCAGGCTTGCGCACGGGCTGTAGCAGAGCGAGTGCAGCTGCATGCAGGTGAGCAGCGCCGCGCCGTTGCCGCCGTGGTCGGCGACGGCGAACAGCGCGAGCAACCAGAACCCGGCCAGCCAGTAGAGCCAGCGCAGCAGTCGCATGGGCGGCACGCCGCGATCGGCGAACGAGCCGATCAGCAGCGGGGAGACGAAGGCCGCCACGGCGTTGCAGGTGAAGGCGAGCGCGATGAAGCGCTCGAGCCCGGCGTGCTTGAGCACGTTGCTGAACGACACATTCCACAGGCCGTACGCGTACCACTGGAAGAGAAAGAGGCAGGCGAGCGGGAGGAAGGTGGCTTTGGGCGTCGGGCCGCGCATGAAGGGCGCCAGAGTCGGCGGCGGGTGGGACGGGGGCAACGCGAGAGATGGCGCCCTGATCCTCACGATGCACTGGCTGAGCTGCACAGGAGGTGAAGGTTTCCGTGGGTAGGGCCGGCGCTCCGCGCCGGCCGCGGACGCCGGCGGAGCGGCGTCCCTACCAAGGCAAGCCCGATTGCATCGTGAGGATCCGGCGACGCCACCGGGCCACGCTTACCTCGCTGCGGGCAGCGAGCGCACGCTTGCATCACCGGGGGCGGCGTTGTCTGCTGCGCCGCTTATGCAACTCGACCTCCCCGCGGGCGACTTCGCCGGCTACATCTTCGACTGCGACGGCACGCTCATCGACTCGATGCCCGTGCACTACCGCGCGTGGGACGAGGCGATGCGGCGCAACGGGATGCCCGGCAAACTCGACGAGGATCTGTTCTACTCGCTCGGCGGCGTGCCCACGCGGCGCGTGGCGCAGCTCATCGCGGAACACTACGGGCTCACCATCGACGTCGAGCAGGTGTTCCATGTGAAGGAAAACCTCTTTCTCGAACTGCTCGCCGACGTGAAGCACATCCGGCCGGTGGTCGAGTTTGCGCGCAAGGCGGCCGCGGCGGGCAAGCCCATCTCCGTCGCCTCCGGCGGACCGCGCGACATCGTGCACCACTCGCTGAAACTCGCGGGCCTCGCGCCGCTGTTCCCGGTCGTGGTCACGCCCGAGGATGTCGCCCACGGCAAGCCCGCGCCGGACATGTTCCTGCTCGCGGCGCAGAAGATGGGCGTGCCGGCCGCGCGCTGCCTCGTGTTCGAGGACGCCGAGCCGGGCCATCAGGCCGCCGCGGCCGCGGGGATGCAATCGGTCCACGTGCCCAGTCGCGGTCCGCGGGCGAAGTAGGGCCTCAAATTGCGGATTGCGGAGTGCGCGATGCGGCGTGGCGACGGTCGCGCGCGGCGCCGCGAGGACGGCGCGGCCAATCGCCCACCTGGTCGGGCGTGTTACCCGCGGTTCATTGCCTGCGGCCCTTCGCGCTGCGTTTTCGGCATGGTCGAGTGGCGACAGCGACGTCAGCGTCGCCGCCCATGGACGAAACTCCTCACTCGGCGGCCTATTTCGGCGACACGCGGGATTTCTGGTGGAATCGCGATTTCCTCGAACTGATGAGCCGCCGTTGGCAGCTCGCGGAGGTCCGGCGCGCGCTCGATGTCGGTTGCGGTCTCGGCCACTGGGCTGCGTGTCTCGCGCCCTTTCTCCCCGCGGGCTGCGAGCTGACCGGGGTTGATCGCGAAACGCGGTGGATCGACGAGGCGCGGCACCGCAGCGCGGCGCACCCGCACCTGCGCTGCACCTTCGTCACCGGCGAGGCCGAGCGGCTGCCGTTTGCCGACGACTCGTTCGATCTGGTGACGTGCCAGACCGTGCTGATCCACGTGCGCGAACCGGTTGTCGTCCTGCGGGAAATGCTCCGCGTCCTCCGGCCGGGCGGGCTGCTCGCCGTGGCCGAGCCCAACAACGTCGCGGTGAATCTCGTCCGCTCCGACCTCGCCGTTCCCGTCGCGGAAATCCTGCCCCTCGTGGAATTCCAGATGCGCTGCGAACGCGGCAAAATGAAACTCGGCGAAGGCTTCATCTCGGTGGGCCCGCTGGTCCCGGGCTGGTTCGCCGAACTCGGGCTCGGACAGATCGAGAGCTGGCAATCGGACAAGACCACGATGCTGCTCCCACCGTACGCCTCGGCGGAGGCGCAGGCGCTCGTGAGCGAAGCCGAGGCGATGGACCGGCAGGAGTTCTGGATCTGGAACCGCGAGGACACGCGCCGGTACTTCCTCGCCGGCGGCGGCGAGGTGGAGAAGTTCGAAGACCTCTGGCGTCGCGCGCTCGCGCGGGAACGTTTCCTCCTCGCCGGCCTCCGGGCGCGCACACTCGATCGGACCACCGCGCCTACGTTGCTGCTCGTCTCCGGACGCAAGTAAGTCCGCGCGTAAGGCCCCCCGCCGGGTTCACCGCCCCCGGCTACATCCGCCGCCCCTCTGCATCAATCCCGCGACTCGCGTTCGCGTCCTCGCGCCCCCGCCCGAAACGCGTCTTGCGGGAGGACCGGCGCTGCGCCTTGGTTGGCGCTCTTCCGACGCCGCCGGCGCACTGCTCGGCCCCCGCGAGCCCGCCACGCCCGGGTCCCTGTTTCTCCCTCGAGTCCTTCACGTTCTCTCTCCCATGCAATACGGCCACTTCGACGACGCTGCCCGCGAATACGTGATCACGCGCCCGGACACTCCCCGCGCCTGGTCCAACTACCTCGGCTCCCGCCGCTACGGCGCGATCATCACCAACAACGCCGGCGGCTACAGCTTCACCCGCTCGCCCGCGGCGGGCCGTTTCCTGCGCCACCGCTACAACGCCATCCCGATGGACATGCCCGGGCGCCAGTTCTATCTGCGCGACGCCGCCTCGGGCGATTTCTGGTCGGCCGCCTGGCAGCCCGTGGGCAAACCGCTCGAGCAGTACAAGACCTCCACGCGCTTCGGCCCGGGCTACGCCGTGATCGAGAGCGAGTATTCCGGCATCATCTCCCAGGCGACGTACTTCGTGCCGATGGATCAGGATTTCGAATACTGGCACCTCCGGGTCACCAACAACTCCGGCGCCCCGCGCAAGCTCTCCGTCATGTCCTTCTGCGAGTTCACCACCGAGTGGAACCTCGTCCAGGACACCCTCAACCTCCAGTACACCCAGTACATCTCCGACGCCGTCTGGCAGGACGGCATCATCGCCGCCTCCTCCTGCAAGCGCCTGCCCGAGGACCCGGCCAACTTCGCCAACAACGACCAGTCGCGCTGGTGGTGGATGACGCAGGTCGGCGGCAAGATCACGGGCTTCGACTGCGAGCGTGAGAAGTTCCTCGGCGTCTACCGCAGCTACGACAAGCCCGAGGCCGTCGAGCGCGGCCAACTGGGCAACCACGAGCAGTCCTCCGACAACGGCTGCGGCGCCATCCAGAGCGATCTCGTGCTCGGCGTGGGCGAGTCGGCCGACGTGATCGTGCTGCTCGGCATCGGCAAGGCGTCGGTCGCCAAGAAAGTGCGCGCGAAGTTCGCCAACGTCGCCGCCGTCGAGCGCGAGCTGGCGAAGGTGAAGGCCCACTGGCACGGGATGCTCGATACGATGCAGGTCCAGACGCCCGACGCCGACTTCGACCACATGACCAACGTCTGGGGCGCCTACAACGCGCTCATGACCTTCGAGTGGTCGCGCTCCTGCTCGCTCGTCTACACCGGCGACCAGCGCGACGGCTTCGGTTTCCGCGACACCGTGCAGGACTTCCTCGGCGTGACCGGCATGATGCCCGACGCCGTGCGCGAGCGCATGATCCTCATGCTCTCCGCGCAGGACTCCACCGGCGGCGCGCAGCCCGAGGTCCGCCCGTGGGCGCATGTGCCCGGCAAGATGAAGCCGACTCCGGCGCACCACTACCGCAGCGACGACTGCCTGTGGTTCTTCAACTCCGTGCCGGCCTACGTGGCCGAGAGCGGCGACATCAAGTTCTACGACCTCGTCGTCCCGTACGCCGACAAGGGCAAGGCCACCGTCTTCGGCCACCTGCGCCGCGCGCTCGAGTTCAACCTCGAGCGCACCGGCAAGCACGGCCTGCCCTGCGGCCTGCTCGCAGACTGGAACGACTGCCTGAAACTCGGATACAAGGGCGAGAGCGTGTTCGTCACCTTCCAGGTCCGCATGGGCCTCGAGATCTACGCCGACATCGCCGACCGCCTCTCCCGCCCGAAGGAGGCCGCCTGGGCCCGCGCCGAGCTCACGAAGCTCGACAAGAAGATCCAGAAGGTCTGCTGGGACGGCGAGTGGTTCATCTGGGCCATCGGCGAGGACGGCACCGTCTTCGGCACGAAGAAGGCCAAGGAGGGCCAGATCTACATCAACACCCAGTGCTGGGCCGTGCTCTCCGGCGCCGCGACCGACGTGCAGATGACGAAGGCCCTCGACGCCATGCAGGAGCGCCTCTCCTCCGACTACGGCGTCGCGCTTTGCAACCCGCCCTTCGACAAGACGCCCGTGAAGGTCATGCGCGCGGTGCTCTTCAACCCCGGCACGAAGGAAAACGGCGGCATCTTCTCGCACACCCAGAGCTGGGCCGTGCTCGCCGAGATCGCCCGCGGCAACGGCGACCAGGCCTACCGCTACTTCCGCTCCTTCATGCCCGCCGCGCAGAACGACCAGGCCGAGATCCGCGAGATCGAGCCGTTCGTGCACTGCCAGAGCACGCACGCCCCGGCTTCGCCGAAGTACGGCAAGAGCCGCGTGCCGTGGCTCTCCGGCACGGCTTCGTGGGCCCACTACACGGCCACGCAGTTCATCCTCGGCGTGCGTCCGCAGCTCGACGGCCTCGTGATCGATCCCTGCATCCCGACGAGCTGGACTGGCTTCAGCGTGAAGCGCACGTTCCGCGGCAAGAAGCTCGAGATCGACGTCATCAACGCCACCGGCGTGAACAAGGGCATCGCCTCGCTCACCGTCGACGGCAAGGCGATCGAAGGAAACTTCATCCCCACGAAGCTCCTCAAGAACGGCGCAAAGATTGTCGCCCAGATGGGATGAGCGGGCGCGCGCGCCCGCGAAGGTTAGAGGCTAGTGTAGTGTCCCACAAATAGGTGCTCATAAGCGGGTGGCCGGCACGTTGGTGGCATGACCCGCCACAGCAGGCTGATTTCACTCGGAGCAGAAGAACTCGAACGACTGGAGCAATGG
>JAHFTC010000086.1 GCA_023269585.1 Opitutaceae bacterium | reverse complement strand
AAAAGGGCGCCGTTGCACACGACGCCCGCAAGCCCGGTCACGGGCACCCGCTACCACGTACGCTTCTTGTGGCGATTCGTCTTCAGGCGCTTGCGCCGTTTGTGCTTCGCCATCTTCAGACGGCGCTTCTTCTTGAGATTTCCCATGGTGTCGGAGTTGGTTGAAAAGGTCGGTTGTGCGGACTCGTTGCGTGCGAGTAAAGCCCATTATCGCGCGGGACACGCAATCTCAACCAACTGCCCCAATTCCGTCGCCACCACGAACGCCCGGACGGCCTGCTGCTCCACCCCCGTCAAACGGGCCACCACCTCGCGATAAACCTCGAGCTGAGGCGCATGCCGATCCTGCAGTCCCCGCTCAGTAGCACCGCGCTCGGTCTTGAAATCGAATACCGCCGCCGACGCTCCACCGCCGGCCAGCCGTCGCACTACGACCCGATCCAATACCCCCGAGACCCACGCTTCTCCGATCACCGCCTCAAACGCGCACTCACGCCACACCTCGTCGCACTCGTTCTCCTTCGCGAACACTGCGCGCAAGCCCTCGCTGCGCAGACAGCGCTGTGCCTCCCGCTCCGCCTCCTCCCACGCATCGCCGGCCGCACCCTTCCTGTGCCCCGTTCGCCCCACCCCACGCGCCGGCTCCGGGCTATCCGCCCACTCCACACCCGCCAGTAACGCATGGACCTTCGTCCCAAAATCCGCCGACCGCTCCTGTCCCTCCGCAAACAACCGCTCGGCCGCCACGCGCGCCGGCTTCAAGCCCGACGGACGCCGCGCCACCAGCGCCGCTCGCTTCGTCGCCCCGTGCGGGATCGGCGCGTCCTCGAGCAGCCCCAGTCCACCGCCCGCGTTCGGAACCGTCGACCCTCCCACGGCCGCACCCGCCCCGATCCCCGCAAACCAATCCGCCGCGCCGGCACTCCATACTCCGACCAACGTCGCCGCACCCACGCCGATCATCCGCTCCGCCGCGCCGAGCGTCGCCGTCAGCAACTTCGGGTAGTTCCTCGACGCCGTTTTGCCCGGCCGCTCAATCACCACGTACATCGCCCGCTTCGCCCGCGTGAGCGCCACGTAAAGCAGTGAGAGCTGCTCATAGCAGTTCTCCGCCAACGCCTCCGCCTGGTACGCGCCCAACACCGGGTCGCTCTCCGCGATCACCGCCCCTGGATACGCCAGCACCCAGTCCACCGCGCGCTCCGCCGTCTTGCGCACCGCCGGGCCTTCCCGCCGCTGCACCAGCGTCTGCCCCTCGAGGTCGGGCAGGATCACCACGTCGAAACCCAGCCCTTTCGATTTGTGCACGGTCATCACCCGCACCACGCCCGCGCCCTCCGGCTCGCGCACCGTGTACTCGCCCAGGAAACGCAAAAACCCGTCCACGTCCCTTCGCCCCGTCTCGTCGAACACTCGCCCCGCCGCCGTCAGTTGCCGCAACCGCAGCCGCGTGAACGCGTCGCCCGCCGGCAGCACCGACTCGAGCCGTCGTGCCCACGCCGCCAGCCACGCTTCGAAACCGTTCGCCTCCACTTCGCCGAGCACGCTCCGGCCGGTCACCACTTCCTCGGTGCAGCGATCGCCCAACTCCGCTCCCGGCAACGCCGCCAACGGCGACATCGCCACCAACCGCCGCGCACACGCATCTTCCGGATGCGCCGACACCTGCAACAGCGCGGCGAGCGCCGCCGCCACCGGATTGTCCGTCCCGATCTTGAGATCCGACTCCGCCACCGCGGCGATGCCGCCCTCGCGGCGCAGATACTCCGCCAAGTGCGCGCCGACCTCGTTCTTCCGCACCAGCACGGCGCAGGTCAGCCCGCGTTCCGTCGGCCGGATCTCCTGCAACAGCCGCAGCACCGTCGCCCAGCGGCCTGCCTCGTCATCGGCCAGCAGCAACGCCGCCTGCCCGCGGTTTTCCGGTCGCGCACTGCGGTGGTCCCTCCAGTGGCGCTTCCACTCCGCCGCCGCCTCGGGAAACAGCTCCGCCAGCGCCGCCGCGTCGCCGCACACGCGGTTGACCATCTCGATCAACTCCGGCCCCGAACGCCACGAGTCGGACAGTTCCCCCGCCACGATGCCGCCGCCGGCCGCACTGCGGTAGCGCTCCGCGACATGCGCGAAGAGCCGCGGGTCGCCCTCGCGCCACGTGAAGATCGCCTGCTTCACATCGCCGACGTAAAACAGGCTCCGCCGCCCCTCCCCGTCCTCCACGACCTCGTCGACGAGCCGCTCCAGGATCTTCCACTGCTGGTAGCTCGTATCCTGAAACTCGTCGAAAAGCCAGTGGTCCATGCGCGCGTCGAGCCGGTAGGCGAACTCCCCGCCCGCGAGCACGCCACCCTCCCTGCCGCTCCCCGCCAGCCGCTCCGGCGACAACAACTGCTGGAGGTCCGCAAACGTCAGCCGGCCCGCCCGCCGCACCTCCGCGTCGTACAGCGCGTCGAACGTCCGCATCACCGCCGCGATGCCCTGTGTCACCGCCATGCGGCGACCGAGTTCCAGGCCGACCAGCCGCCGCACCAGTGTCGCGAGCGCGCCCGCCGCGTCGCGCGACAGCGCCAGCACCTTCCGGTCGAACTTCAGCTCCGCGCCCCCGGCGGCGAACCTCGGCCACACGGCCAACACCTTCTGGGCCACGTAACTAATTTCCGGCGACCAGGGTTCCCCCGGAGCCCACTCCAGCGCCGCCCGCGCAAAATCCGTCAGCCGCTCCCGGTGTTTGTCCGCGAGACCCGCGTGCGTCGCCCACTCGAGCAACTCCTCCGCGGCACGCGCCGTCGCCGCGTCGTCCGCGATGCCGCCCCAGGGGAACCCCTCCGGCCAGATGCGCCCGGCGATGCCCCACTTCGCCGGCTGCGACGCCGCGCGCCAGAGCGCGAGGTGGTCCCGCACAAAGCCGTCGAACTGCTCCGCCACGTTCTTCTCCTCCTTGCCGAACGTCGCCAACCGGAACGCCTCGAGCAGGTCGCGCTGCTCCGGCGTGAGCCCGCCGCGGGCGGCGAACAACTGCGCCAGCACCCGCCGCATCTCCTCCGTCGCCGAGTGCTCGTCGAGCAACCCCGGCTCGCCGCCGAGCCCGAGTTCGAGCGGGAACGCGCGCACGATCTTCGCGAAAAACCCGTCGAGCGTGCCGAGGTTGAGCCGGTGCATCGCGCCCACCATCCCGCGGAGCAACCCGCGAAACGCCACCGGCGTCAGCTCCGGCCGCCCCACCGCCCCCGCGAGCAGCCGCGCTTTCTTCTCATCGCCGCCCGCGCCCGCAAGCCGGTTGAGGATCTCGCCGAAAAATTCGCCCGCCGCCTTGCGCGTGAACGTCAGGGCCACGATCCGCTCCGGCGCCACGCCCAAGGCGAGCAGCCGGATGTAGCGCGTCGTCAGCGCGAACGTCTTGCCCGAGCCGGCCGACGCAAAAATCATCTCGTGTCGCAGCGTGTTCATGCCCCGCCCTCCCCGCGTTGCGGCAACGCGCGCTGTTCCCCGCGTTGCGGCAACGCGCTCTCCTCCCCGCGTGCCGCCGCCGGCCACTCGCTCACATCAAAACTCTCCGCAGCGCTGCCCTGCACCAGCGCGGCGAAATCGTCGTTCTCCGGCTCCTCCGTGGGCGGCCAGAACTGCCCGGCCTTCACCCCCGCACCGACCGCCTCCGCACAGCGCAGGGCCGATGCCAGCAACGCGTCGTCAAAATCCTCCCACAAAGCGATCCCCGTCGTCGTCACCGCCTTCGGCAGGTTGAAATAGCCGATCTCGACCTCGCGCGCGCCCAGCAGTTCGCCGAGCGCCCAGCGGTAGAGCGGCAGCTGCAGATCGGTCCACCGGTGCGCCTTGCCGCCCACGTCCACCCGGGCCGCGGCAAGCCACGCCTTGTCGGCGCGGTCCAGCCGCAGATGCGCCTTCGCCGGCGTCTTCGCCGTCTCCGAAGTCTTGTAGTCGAGCACCCGCCAGCGCCCGCTCGCTTCGTGCCGCTCGATCCGGTCGATAGTACCTGAAATTGCGATACCGCCGAAGGACAACTGCCCCTTGGGCAGCTTCCACTCGGTGCGGTCGATCACCCAGCCGGCCGCACGCTCCGCCGCCTGCACCCGCGCCACCGCCGCCAGCCGCTGCCGCGCCGACTGCACCTGCACCAGCAACGGCAGCGAGAGCGCCTCACCGAACCGCGCCGCCACCACCGCATCGAGCGCAGCCTCGAACGCCCGCGCCAGCTCCTCGCCGTCGATACAATCGCGCCACGCCGACTCCTGTCCGAGACGCTCCAAGACTTTGTGCACCAGCGTCCCGAAGTCGCGCGCATCGAGTTCCCGCTTCGCGGCGTCCACCGTGTCCATCTCCAGCCGGTGCTTCAGGTAGAAGCGGAACGGGCACGCCAGGTAGTCGCGAAACCCGGTCACGCGCAGCCGCTCCGGCGCGCCAACCCACGGCACGCGCCAGCGCCAGGCCCGCTGCCACGCCAGATTGCCGCCCGCCGGTGGCAGTTCGCGGAACAGGAACTGCACGCGCCGCGGCAGCTCCGGCTCCGCACACTGGAACAACAGCCGCGACGGACGCAGCGGATCCCCGGCCGACGACGTCTTCCCGAGGAAAATTTCCAGCCGCCCTGCGGCCGCCCGGCACGCCGCCAGCGCCGCCAATTGCCACGCATCGCGCGCAAACCGCTGCGCGTTCGTCTTGAGCCCCAGCCGCTCCCGCAGCGACTCCGGCAGGAACGCATGCCCTGTCACCGCCTCCGGCACGCAACCTTCGTTGACCCCGGCGACCAGCAACACCGGTTCGTCGCGAAAAACCAACTCCAGCCAACCGTCGAGCTCGGTCGCGCCCGCCGGCTTGTCGTCAAAGATTCGCCCGGCACCGAAGAGCTGCAACGCCAGCGTACACGCATCGTCCGCCCGGAGCCGCGCAGGGGCGGCCGCGGCCACCTCACCCGCCGCCTCGCGCCACGCCTCCGCCGCCTCGGCGAACTCACGATCCGCCGCACACGCCAGATCAATTTCTCGCCCCGCGTGCAGCTTCGCGAGCGCTGCCGACCAAGCCGCCGGGAAAGCCCCCCGTCTCAATTCGCCCAGCAGCGCCTCCAAGCCAGCGAGCGCTGCGCCGATTCCGGGATGATCGCCCTCCAACTCGTCCGTGTGCTGTCGTGCTTCCCCCAGCGTCGGCGGCAAATGTTCGGCGTGCAGACGGTCCACCCCGGCGAGCAGCCGGTGCGGCGCCGCGCCTGTTTCCCGGAAGAGAAGATCCTGCACCTCCGTGCGCCGCACCAACGCGCACGCGCTGGCCCAGTCATCAGCCCGCACCGCCGCCGCCAACGCCTCGATCAACCCGGCAAGGGCGAGCCGTTGTAGCGGCCGACCTTCCGGCAGATGGCTCGGCAAACCGGCGCTGCGCAACTCGCCCGCCAGCAGCGGCAATACCTCCGGATCCGCCGCCCCCACACCGACAAGTCCGGCCCCGTCCTTCGCCGCAGCCAACCGCTGCGCGATCCGCGCCGCCTGTGCCGCCGGATCGGCGCACAGGTGCACGCGCCGCTCGAACGGCTCCAGTTCCAACCGCCGCTCGCGCCAGATCTCCGGTCGCGGCCGGCCCCAGTCGTCGAAGAGCCCCCCGCCATCCTCGGCCTCCGTCGGCAGGAGCCTCGCAGGCGATCGGGGCGCGGAATCGCCCGCAGGACCAAAAGCCAGCACCTCCACGTCCACCACCTCGCTCCACTTTTCGAGCACGCGCAGCGTCGCGGGCAACGGATCGGGCACGGCGAGCACCGCGATGCGCCGGATTCCCTCCGGCGGCGGCGCCGGGGCCCCCGCCGCGGCGATCGCAGCCGCCTGCAACGTGGCCACCTGCTGCGCCGCCAGCCGCGTATCCACGGCGCACTCCAGCTGGGCGAGCTGCCCCCAACGGCGCGGCTCCTCGAAACCGGCTCCGGCGCGGGCCGCCACGTCGGCAAAACGCAGTCCGCCCTCGGCCAGCGCCGCCTGCAGGCGCGTCATCTCGCCGGCCAGGCGCAGCGCCCACGCAAAATCCCGGACGGGCGGATCCGTCGGAAACACCTCGCGCAGCTCGTCCAGCGCCGCGTCCCGCAGCGTCTCGACCCACGCCATCAACACCTGCGCCCGTGTGGCCACCACGACCTCCGGCGCCAACGCAAGATCGAGGATCTGCTCAGGGACAACGACGCGGGGCGCGAGCACCGCGCCACCCCGCTCCGCGGCGTGCACTGCCAGCGCCTCGCGCAACCGCCGCCCGGCCTGCCGCGTCGGCACGACGACCATCCGGTCGGAGAGATCGAGCGCCCCGCCGCTCCAGCCCGCCGCCAAATGCGCCACCGCCCGCTCCAGGAGCGGCCGGTCCCACGGCAGGATGTTCAGGGTTCGCGCCATTGTGCCCGGAGAGATTCCGCCCAAAGGCATGTGTCCCACCAGATGCCGCCGCGAGCGGAAAACTCCGCCGCCGGCGAGTCCGCGGACTGTTGACGCGCGGCATGGCACAACCCGCGCCCGTCGCCTGTCGACAGCCCGCCGTCAACTCTCCACAGTTCGCCGTTCAAGCGTGGCGCGGCTCGCCCGCGCAGCGGTCCCGTCCGTCCTCCCTCTCTCCTTTCTCCTTTCACCTTTCACCTTTCACCTCTCGCCTTACGCCTCTCGCCTTACGCCTCTCGCCTCTCGCCTTACGCCTCTCGCCTTTCGCACCGATGTCCGCCCCCGATCTCAAGGCCAAGGTCCGCGCCCTGCCCGACAAACCCGGCGTCTACCTGATGAAGGACCGCCTCGGGCAGATCATCTATGTGGGCAAGGCCAAGAGCCTGAAGAAACGCGTCTCCTCGTACTTCCTCCGCTCCCGCGCCGCCACCGCCCAGCCGAAGATCCGCGCGCTCATCGACCTGATCCACGACCTCGATGTCATCGAGGTCCGCTCCGAACCCGAGGCGCTCCTGCTCGAGGGCAAGCTCATCAAGGAGTGGAAACCCAAGTACAACACCGACTTCGTCGACGACAAACGCTTCCTCCTCGTCCGCGTCGATCTCGCCTCCGAACTCCCGCGCTTCGCCCTCACGCGCTTGCGCAAGGCCGACACCGCCCGCTACTTCGGCCCGTTCCCGCACAGCGCCCTCCTCCGGCGCACGCTCGCCCAGATGCGCAAGCAGTACGGCGTCCTCCTCGGCGACGCCCGGCCGCAGCCGCAGCCCGACGGTCGCTGGCAACTTTACGACGACGTGCGCGCCGAACTCTACGGACACAACAACATCGTCACTGCCCAAGAGTACCGCGCCCGCGTCGAGGCGGCGACGACCTTCCTCGACGGCAAGTCCCGCGAATGGCTGGAGGCACTCCGCACCGAGATGCAGGCCGCCGCCGCCGCGCAGGAGTACGAGAAGGCCGCCGAGTTGCGCGACAGCGTGTTCGCGCTCGAACAGACCCTCGTCAAAGCCCGCCGCTTCGAGCGCGCACCCGACGTCCTGCGCACCGACGCTGTCGCCCTCGAATCGTTGCGCGAGGCGCTCCACCTGCGCGCGCTGCCCTCGCGCATGGAATGCTTCGACATCTCGCACATCAGCGGCACCTTCGTCGTCGCCTCGATGGTCCATTTCCGCGACGGCCGGCCCGATAAGAACGAATACCGCCGGTTCCAGATCCGCAGCTTCATCGGCAACGACGACTTCCGCGCGATGGAGGAAGTCGTCGGCCGCCGCTACCAGCGCCTCCAACACGAGCAGAAACCGCTCCCCGACCTCATCGTGATCGACGGCGGCCGCGGGCAGATCGGCGCCGCCATGAAGGCCTTCCTCGCGCTCGAGCTCACGCCACCCGCGCTCGTCGGTCTCGCGAAGAAACACGAGACCATCCTCTTCGCCGACGAGCGCGAGCCGCTGAACCTCCCGCTCAACCACCCCGGCCTCAACCTCCTCCAGCGCCTGCGCGACGAGGCGCACCGTTTCGCGAATACCTACAACGCCGACCTCCGCTCGCGCAAAATCCGCGAGTCCGTCCTCGACGAATTCGAGGGGCTCGGCCCCAAGCGCCGCGCCGCGCTGCTCGCGCATTTCGGCTCCATCGATCGGATTCGCGCCGCATCCCCCGGGTCGCTCGCCGAAGTCGACGGCCTCGGCCCCAAACTTGCCTCCGAGCTCCACGCCTTCCTGCATCCACCTGCCAACGACTAGCGGAAGACCGCCCCTGCGCCGCCGGTTTCTTTTCTTCCTCTCCTCGGCTCCCTCCGACCTATTCGACCCTTTCGTTTCCGCCTTCCTTCCATGCGCCTCCGCCGCCGCCTCGCCCTTTCTCTCGCCCTCGGTTTCGCCCTCCTCGCCGGCGCCCTCCACGCGGAGGTGAAGCTCGCGGCCGTCTTCACCGACCACGCCGTCCTCCAGCGCGACGCCGCCGTGCCGGTCTGGGGCACCGCCAAGCGCGGGGAGAAGATCACCGTCACCTTCCGCGGCCAGACCCTCGCCACCAAGGCCGACCGCGACGGCCGCTGGCGCGTCGACCTCGCCCCGATGCCCGCCCAGCCCTACCCCGCCGACCTCGTCGTCGATGGCGCCAACACCATCACCCTGCGCGATGTCGTCGTCGGCGATGTGTGGTTCTGCTCCGGCCAGTCCAACATCGAGTGGCCCGTCCGTCTCTCCGACAACGCCGCCACCGAAGCCGGCACCGCGCGCTTCCCGCTCATCCGCCACTTCAAGGTCGCCACCCAGCTGGCGCACGGACAACCCGCCGCCGCTGTCCAAGGTTCCTGGATAACCTGCTCGCCGGAAACCGCGCCGCACTTCTCCGCCGTCGGCTTCTTCTTCGCCCGCGACCTGCACCGCGACCTCGGCGTGCCGATCGGCATCCTCGACGTCACCTGGGGCGGCACGCCCATCGAGTCGTGGCTCGCGCCCGCGATGCTCGCCGCCACGCCCCACGCCGCCTCCGTCGCGAAAGCCTGGTCACAGACTGTCGCCGAGTACCCGGCCAAGAAGGCCGCCCATGACCAGAAGATGGCCGAGTGGCAGAAACGCGCCGACGCCGCCCAAGCCGCCGGGCGGCCCGAGCCGGCGGACAAGCCCTGGCGCCCTGCCGGCCCGGGACTGCCCGAGGAGCCCAGCGTCACTTGGTTCGGCATGGTCGCCCCGGTCGTGCCCTATGCGATCCGCGGCTTCGTCTGGTACCAGGGCGAGTCCAACGTGGGCCGCGAGGCCGAGTACCGCGATCTGTTCCCCGCGCTCATCACCGGCTGGCGCGACGCCTGGACCGCCGCCGCGCAGCCGCCCACCCCGCCCGAGGAGCCGCGCAAGAAGAAGCGCACCAAGGACGCCGCGCCCCCGCCGGCCGCGCCCGTCCCGCCGGCCGCCGGTCCGCTCCCCTTCCTCTTCGTCCAGCTTCCCAACTACGCCGACAACAACCCCGCCGGCACCGCCTGGGCCCGCCTGCGGGAGGCTCAGGCCGCCGCCCTCGCGCTGCCCGCCGTCGGCATGGCCGTCACGATCGACATCGGTGAGTCCGCCAATCTGCACCCGCCGCACAAGCAGGAGGTCGGTCGCCGCCTCGCGCTCGTCGCCCGCGCCCAGGTCTATGGCCAAGGCGTCGATGCCGCCGGCCCGACCTACGCCGACCACACGTTCGACGCGGACGGCGCCGTGCGCATCCGCTTTTCCAACGCAGAGATCGGCCTCGTCTGCCGCGGACCGCGCGTGCAGGGCTTCCTCCTCGCCGGCGCCGATCGCGTCTTCCGCCCGGCGGAGGCACGGATCGAGGGCGACGCCGTCGTCGTCCGCAGCGCCACGGTGAAGACACCGATGGCCGTGCGCTACGCCTTCGCCAACGACCCGCTGCCCGACGCCAACCTCTACAACGGCGCCGGCCTCCCCGCCGCGCCGTTCCGCACGGACAACTGGTAGGCGCGGCCCGATGGCGCCGTTCGAGCATGTGCGCCAGCGCACGGGATCGGTCCGATCCGACTGATCGATCCGATCCGGCCGATCCACCCCTCCTCGCTCCGCTCAGCTCTTGCCCAGCGCGCGGCACTCGGCGAGCAGGCGCATCGTCTCGTCGAAGATGTCGGCGGGCACGAGCTTGCCCCGGATGTTCGGGTACACCTTCTCGGAGATCGCCCGCCACTCGGCTTCGATCTCGGGCGAGACCGCCTGGACCTTCAGGCCGCGCTTCTCCATCGCCGCGACCGACTCGGCCATCTCGCGCCGGCCGGTGGCCTTGATCTCGGCGCCCGCCTTGGCGGCGGCCTCGAGCAGCTTCACCCGCGTCGCCTCGGGGATCTTCTCCCAGGTCTCCTTGCGCACGACGAGCGCGCCGACCAAGGGCGCCCAGTTGAGGTCGAGCATGTACGGCGCGCGGGAATCGACCTGCGCGGCCATGGCGTAGAAAGGCGGCAGCGGCACGGCGTCGATCAACCCGGTGCCAAGGCCGGGCACGATGTCCGCGGTCTCGAGCGCCTTCGCGTCGAATCCGGCGGACTGGTACAGCTCCACCTGCGCGGGGTTGCCCGACCAGCTGAAGAGCTTGAGCTTCCGCAGATCGGCGGGATGCACGATCGGCTCCTTGGTGAAGAACCGCACCCAGCCCGAATCGACCCAGAACAGGACCACGAAGCCCTTCTTGGCCATGCGTTCCTGGAGCAGCGGATGCAGGCGCTCGCCCACGTAATCGACCTCGGCGAGCGTGTGGAAGCCCATCGGGATGTTCTGCAAACCCGTGACGCCCGGCTCGATCTCGGCCAGGCCGACCGCGGTGAGCATCGTCGCCTGCAGCGAGTTCACCTGCATCAGGCCGACCATCTCGGCCTCGCCGCCCAGCTTGCCGCCGGCGAAGATGTTGAGGTCGACCGCGCCGCCCGACTCCTTGCGCCAGGTCTCGGCCATCGTCATGAGGGTCTTGTGGTAGGAGGTGCCGACGGGCGCGAGCGTGCCGAGCTTGAGCTTCGGTGCGGCGACGACGGTCACGGCCAGTGCGGCGGCGACCAGCGCGACGAACGCGCGACGGGGAAACGTGGAGACACGGGACTTGATCATGGCGAAAGAGGAAGACGGTGGGATCAGCGCTGCGGCGCGGCGGCGGAGGTGTCGAGGAACAGATCGTCCTTGCGCGCGAGCAGCCACCGCGCCCGCCGCTGCATGACCAGATTGACGAGACGTTGTTCCGGGTAGGCGTCGGCATCGAGGGCGAGCGCCTGCTGCAACAACGACTCGAACTGTGCGAAGTCCTGCTGCTCGACACAGACCGCCTCGGCGTAGTTCACGAACGGCGCCGCCTGCCGGCCGCGCGCCAGCTCGACCGCCCGCTCGAAATGCGCCCGGGCCCGCGCCGCCGGGTCGCCCGTCGCGCCCTGGCGCGCCATCTCGTAGGTGATCAAAAAACCGTGGATTGCGCCCTCGCCCCAGTCGGCGTCGAGCTCGGTGGCACGGTCGAGGAGCGCCTCCAACTGCGGGATCTCGGCGATGCGCGCCGGATCGTCCTTGCTCAGCGCGACCGCCGCCGCCCACGCCGCCGCCGTCCAGTAGAGCTGGGGCGTGTCGGCCTTGGTGAACGGGCGCACCGCGTCGCGCGGATCGGCCGCCAGCTTCGCACGCACGCCTTTCTGCCGGACCTCGAGGCCGCGCAGTCCGTAGTCGCGGGCCCGCAGGTAGAGCCGCTTCGCCCGCTCCCGCAGCGCCTGAGCCGCGGCGAAATCGGTCGCCTCGAGCTCGTCGGCCTCCTCCTGCACAAAAGCGTACGCGTACTGCGTGAACCCGTTCGACGCCGCCAGCAGCAGCCCACGGTGCTCGGGGCTCTCCGCGAGCAGGCTCTCCATCAGCTTCAGGCTGAACGGCACCGCCGCCTTCACCAGCTCCGGGTCGTCGTCGGTCGCGAAGGTTCCGCCCCCGTTGGAGAGCGCATCGCCCAGCTTGTTGACCGCCAGTTTGTTGACCGAGCAGGCCGAAAAACCGCCGGCCAAGAGGACAGCGACCAGAGTCCGGGACAAAAAGCGCAGCGAAACCATGGAGCCGGCGTTGAAGCAAAGCGCCCGAGGCAAGGCGAACACGAAACCGCCGCGCACCGGGCACAGGTTCGGAGCGCCACTTCGGGGTTCAGGTCCGACGTTCAGGGTTCAACGTTCGCTGTTCAATGGTCGCAGTTCGTTCAGCGCGAACACCGGCACCGGGGCGACACCCCATCTTCACGGCCCCGGCACACAACCGGCCGCAAAAACGTTGTGCCCTCGCCGGCGGCGCCCACTCTCGGCCGCGATCGCACAATCCTTTTCCACCGTGCCCCCCACCGCACTCATCGACCAGCCCACCGCCCGCCAACCCGGCTTCCCGTTCATCACGGACCGGTACCGCGTGCGCCTGGCCACCTGCGAGGCCGACCTCCGCTCCGCCCAGCGCCTGCGCTTCGAAGTCTTCAACAAGGAACTCAATGAGGGCCTCGAGTCCGCCTGGCTCACCGGCCACGACGAGGACCGCTTCGACAGCGTCTGCACCCACCTGCTGGTCGAGGAGAACACCTCCGGCGCGATCGTCGGCACCTACCGGATGCTGCCCGGTCCCGTCGCCGCCTCGTCCGGGATCGGCTACTACAGCGCGCAGGAGTTCGACTTCGCCCCCTTCGAACCGGTACGCGCGCAGATTCTCGAGCTCGGCCGCGCCTGCGTCCACCACGACCACCGCAACCAGACCGTCGTCGGCATCCTCTGGCGCGGCATCGCGCTGTACGCGCGCAGTTGCGGCGCCCGCTACCTGATCGGTTGCAGCTCGCTCACCTCGCAGGACCCCGTCGAGGGCGCCGCGATGTACCGGCAGCTCGAGGAGAAATACCTCGCCCCCGCCCCCTTCCGCACGCGGCCGACGCCCACCTACGCCTTCCCGCTTCCGCCGACCGAGGGCATCAGCGCCAAGGTTCCGCGCCTCATGGCTGCCTACCTGCTGATCGGTTGCCGCATCTGCGGCGAGCCCGCGATCGACCGCGAGTTCAAGACGATCGATTTCCTCACATTGATGGACATCGAGAACGTCCCCCCCTCCGTCGCCCGCAAGTACATGATCTGAGGTCAGCGCCGCGGGCCCAGCCTCGCGGCCGCAGTACCGTCGCGATGCCCGCAACGGCATCGCGTCCCGGATCCGTTCCCGCCTTGCCGCCGAGCGGGGGCACCGCCACGAACGTGGCCTCCCGATGTCGACCGCCGACCGCCCACCGTCCACCAGCCACCGGCCCACGCTCCGCCGCCGCCTGCGCGCGGCGTGGCGTCTCTCGGCGTTGGGCGCCGCCTTCGTCTACTCCGCGCTGCTCTTCCTCGTCACCGCCGGCCCGTGGTCCGGTTTCCGTCGCCGCTCGCTCTGGCTGCACCGCACCTGCCGCCTCATGCTGCGCACGCTCAACGTCCGCTTCACCGTCGAGGGCGAGCCGCGCCCGCGCACCGGCGTCGTCGCCAGCAACCACGTGAGCTACCTCGACATTCTCGTGCTCTCCTCCGCCACCCCGCAGGTCTTCCTCGCCAAGTCCGAAGTGCGCGACTGGCCGGTCGTCGGCTGGTTCGCCCGCGCCGCCGGCACCCAGTTCATCGACCGCAACCGCCGCTCCGACGTCGCCCGCCAGAACGCCGACTTCGCCCACATCGTCGAACACGACGCCGTGCTCACCCTCTTCCTCGAGGGCACCAGCACCGACGGCACCACCGTGCGCCCCTTCCGCTCCTCGCTGCTCGAACCCGCCATCGAACACCGCTGGCCCGTCACGCCCGCAGCCATCCACTACACCTGCACCGGCGGCGATGTCGCGCAGGACGTCTGCTGGTGGGGCGACATGGGATTTTTCGAACACCTCTTCCGCCTTGCGCGCGTCGACACCGTCACCGCCCACGTGCGCTTCGGCTCGCCCGTCGCGGCTGCCGAGGATCGCAAGGAGCTCGCCGCGCACCTCCATCGCGAAGTCCTCGCCCTGAAAAGCCGCACGGCCGAGACCGCTGCGCTCGTCGCCTGATCGCCGCCATGGCCGTCCCGACCACCACCCGGCCGCTGCGCATCTTCCTGCCGCCCAATCTCGCGGCCTGCGCCCCGCGCGACTCGATCCCGCTGAAGATCGAAGGTTCCCCTTCCAACCTGCCCGAGCTCCTCGTTGCCGCCTGCCCCGGGACTGGCCCATGGCTCCTGCCGCTGAAGCGCGCCGAGCTCCGCGTGCTCATCCACCTCCTGCGCGGCCAACCCGCGTTCCGGTGGATCAACCTCCCGTTCGAGCCCATCCCCTGGCGCGGCGACGACCTCGCCACCGTGAGCGCGCTCCTGGCGGAAACCGGAGACCGGAAACCGGAGACCGGAAACGCCGAGCCACCACACGCGGCCCCGTCCACTGCGTCCACTCCGTCCAGATCGTCCACGCCCGCACCCGCGCCCGACAGGGCGCAGCTCATCGCCCAGCTCGCCGGCACCCGCAAACCGCTCGGCGCCCCGCGCCCCTCCCTGCCGCCCACCCAACGCACCTGGCGCAGCCCCAACGTCCCGCCGCTGCGTCCCGGCCAGAGCGTGCGCCCCACCGAGGCCCCGCCCGCCGCCATGCTCGTCGACGGCTCCGAGCACTTCCTCGCGCTCACGCTCCCCTCGCGCGAGAACATCGCGTACCCGGCAATCCTCGACGCCGTGAAGTCCGCCGGCTTCCAGCTGGAGGCCGCCACCCGCAAGTGGTGGCTGCGCGACCGCCACCGTACGCTCACCTTCCTCGCCTCCTACTGGGAACGCCTCGAGAAAGGTTGGGGCGCGCAGTTCACCGACAATTTCCGCCGCAACACCGCCAAGCTTCGCCTCGCCACCATCGACGCGCGCGTCGAGGCCGTCGGCGACGAGTTCGAGGTCACCGTCGCGCTCGATGCCGGCGGCGCCTCGCTCGACACGCTCAAGACGCAACTCGCGCAGGGCCGCGGCTACGTCGAGCACGCCGGCGCCGTCTACCTCGTGCCCGCCGCCGCGCGCGAGCAGCTCCACCGCGCCCAACAGGCGCTCGCCGGCTCGCTCAACGCCCCGTTCCTGCCCGCCGCCCGCCAGCGCATCGCCCGCCACCGCGCCGCCGAACTCCAGGAAACCCTCGAGAGCCTCTCGCCCAACTTCCGCCCGCCCGAGGCCTGGCGCGCACACAGCGACGCCCTTCGCCAGCTCACCACGCTCGCCCTCGCCCCCATCCCCGCCGCGCTCGCCGGCACGCTCCGACCGTATCAAAACCTCGGTGTCGCCTGGCTCTGGCACCTCCACCGCCACGGCCTCGGCGGCGTCCTCGCCGACGAGATGGGCCTCGGCAAGACCGCCCAGGCCATCGCGCTGCTGAGCGCCCTGCACGCGAGCTGCCCGTCATCCGCTCCGTCCACCCGGTCCACCGCGTCCACGTCGTCCACACCCCGCCCCGGCGCCTCCCTCGTCGTCTGCCCGGCCTCGCTCACCGAAAACTGGCGACGCGAACTCGCGCGCTTCGCGCCCGCACTGCGCGTATTCGTGCACCACGGCGCCAACCGCCTCGCCACCACGCCCGACGGCCGCGCACACGATGTGATCGTCACCTCCTACGGCACCCTCGTGCGCGACCAAGAGCTCTTCGCCGAGGCCGACCTGCGCTGCCTCGTGGCCGACGAGGCCCAGCACGCCAAGAACCGCCGGTCCCAGGCCGCCGCCGCGCTGCGCGCGCTGTCCGCCGAAGCGCGTTTCTGCCTCACCGGCACCCCGGTCGAAAACTCGCTCGAGGACCTCCGCTCGCTCTTCGACATCGTGTTGCCCGGCGCCGTCGGCCAGATCCCTGGCGACGCCCGCGGCGACGACCGCAAATGGCACGAACAGCGCATGCACCGCCAGACCGCGCCCTACATCCTCCGCCGCACCAAGGCCCAGGTCGCCACCGAGCTGCCGCCGAAGATCGAGCAGGTCATCTGGTGCGAGCTCTCCGACAAGCAGCGCGCCTGCTACGACGAGGTGCGCGCCGCCACCGATCGCGAGATCGACGCGCTCGCCTACGATCGCCGCCCCGAATCGCAGGTGCGCCTCGCCGTGCTCACGCAACTCCTCCGGCTTCGCCAAGTCTGCTGCGACCCGCGCCTGATCGAGAAACCCGACGTGGAAACGTCGCGTTTCGCCGCGACCGATTCCGCCAAGCTCGCCGTCTTCCGCGAACTGCTCGAGGAGGCGCTCGACGACGGCCACCGCCTGCTCGTCTTCTCGCAGTTCACGCGCCTGCTCGGCCTCGTGCGCGAGGAACTCGCCGCGCAGGAGATCCCGCACTGCTACCTCGACGGCTCGCTCACGCCCAAGGCCCGGCAGGCCGAGGTCGACCGTTTCCAGACCGACGCCTCCGTACCCGTTTTCCTGATCTCGCTGAAGGCCGGCGGCACCGGCCTCAACCTCACCGGCGCCGATGTCGTCGTGCATCTTGACCCGTGGTGGAATCCCGCCGCCGAGGCGCAGGCCACCGACCGCGCGCACCGCATCGGCCAGACCAAGGTCGTGACCAGCTACAAGCTCGTCGCCACCGGCACCGTGGAGGAGAAGGTGCTCCAGTTGCAGGAGACGAAGCGCCAGCTCCTCGCCGAAGTCTTCGACGCCAGCGACGCCCTCAACTCCCGCCTCGAGCTCACCGACCTGCGCGCCCTCGTCGGCCCGTAGGTCGTTCCTTCAGGACGACCCAGCCGATCGCGGCAGCGCAGCGATGCCCGAATTCGGCGTTCTCGTGCGTCGCCGCGCCCGCGGAAAATTCCCATTGACGCACCCGGAGGCCGCCACCTTCATTCGCCCCCTCACAGAAGTGGCCCGGTAGCTCAGTTGGTAGAGCAGAGGACTGAAAATCCTCGTGTCCCCGGTTCGATTCCGGGCTGGGCCACCACTTTGAACCCGCCTCCGGCAACGGAGGCGGGTTTCTGTTTTCCGGCGCCGCGACAGCGTCCTCCGCCGTGGCGCTCCCGGGCTCGAGACGCCGCCCGTCTCCAGTGGCGGCTCCGCACGCCGCCCCCTCCGGGCATTAAAAACCCCCGCTGAACCGTGTGGGGGGCAAAGCGGGGGTCTGGCCGGGGCCGCAACTGCGGGTTTAGGTCCCGGCCGGTTTCGAGTCCCTCTGCTTCGCCAACCCTTGGCGAGCCGAAATTCGCCCCAACCCCTACCATCAGCCGCCCACCTCGCGCCGGCGGTGTTCGATCGTCCGCCGCAGCGCGCCCTCCAGCTCGCTGGGCTGGACCGGTTTGGCGACGTAGTCCTGCATGCCCGCCGCCATGCACTCGTCGCGGTCGCCCACCATCGCGTTGGCCGTCATCGCCACCATCCGCGGGCGGCGCGCCGGCGGGTGTCGCAGGCAGATCTCGCGGGCGGCGGTGAGCCCGTCCATCTCCGGCATCTGCACGTCGAGGAAAACCACATCGTAGACGTGGCGCTCGAGCGCCTGCAGCGCCTCGAGGCCGTTGTTGGCGACATCCGCGCGGTAGCCGAAACGCGCGAGGATGAGCTGCGCCACGCGTTGATTGGTGACGTTGTCCTCGGCCAGCAGGATGCACAGCGGGTGGTCATCCCCGAGTTTGCGACGGACCGGGGCAGCCACTGCCGGCGCCGCCTTGGCCGGCTGGCCGATCGCGTGCACCACCGCATCACGCAGGGCACCGGACTTCACCGGTTTCGGGAGCTGGCCGGACACCACAAGGTCCACGGGCAACCGTCCGAGGGATTCGAGCGACGTGTAAAGCAGCACCGCGAGATCGGCCCGCCCCGGCAGGGCACGCAGCCGCCGCACCAGCTCGATCCCATCGCCGCCGCCGAGCTGTTGGTCGACGATCACCAGCGCCACCGGGGCCGGCTCGAGTATCCGGTTTAGCGCTTCTTCCGCCCGCGCCACGGTCTCGACCCGCAGGCCCCAGGCCGCGCAATGCCGCTCCAGGACCCGGCGGACCGTCACGTTGTCCTCCACGATCAACACAGGCCGGCCGGCGAGCGAGTCGGTCGGTTTCGCGAACGGCAGCGCCGCAGTCGCACCGATGCCCACCAGAACCTCGAAGCTGAAGGTGCTGCCGCGGCCCGCCTCGCTCTCCACCCAAACCCGGCCGCCCATCAGCTCCACCAGCCGCCGGCAGATCGCCAGCCCGAGGCCCGTGCCGCCGAACTTCCGGGTCGTCGACGCGTCGACCTGGCTGAAGCTTTTGAAGAGCCGGTCCATGCGCTCCGGCGGTATCCCGATTCCGGTGTCA
>JAHFTC010000085.1:15636-18187 GCA_023269585.1 Opitutaceae bacterium | reverse complement strand
GGTCTGGAGGAGGTCGGAGGTGAAATGGCGGGCGATGAAGTCGAGCGGGATGATCGTGTGCGGTGCGCCGAGGAGGCGGGCGTGTTCGGCGGCGAAGGGCAGCTCGCGGGCGTTGTGCTTCGAACCGTAGTCGAAGCTCACGACGGCGGCGACGGTGTGCTCGCGCGCGGCCCAGTGGAGCGCGGCGACGGAATCCATGCCGCCGCTGCAGAGGACGATCACCTTCATGCGGCGGACCGTAGCGGCGGGCGGCGGTGCGGCCAGAGAAAACCGGCAGGCGGGCGGCTCGTCGACGTCGAGGCGCGTGAGTGGCGTGGCCGCGGGGCCGGCGACTCTTGCGACGTTCAGGGTTCGCGTGCGCGCTCCGGCAGGGAGGAGACGAAGTTGAGCGGGGGAAGTGGGCCGAGGAGTTGTTGCCAGTGGTCAACCTCGCGTTGAAAGGCCTGGTCCTGACGGTGCGCGACTTCGGGATGCGGGAAGGGAAGGAGGCCGAGGCGGAAGAGGAGGATGGCTGCGAGTTGTCGGGGGTCGAAATCGCGTGGCTCCTCCCAGTGGCGCGCGAGGTATTCCTGGCACCAGGGCAGGCCGCTGAGCCGGCGGTTGAGCCGGAGAAACTCCTCGCGCCAGCGGTGGGCGAGCCGGCGGGAGTTCTCCTCGTCGCGCTGCTTGCGGCCGGGCGAGGCGCTCACGTGGTGGAGGATGCGGCTGTGCAGGGCGACGTGACAGGTGCGGCCGAGCGCACGGGCGCGGAAGCAGAGGTCGACGTCCTCGCCGCCGTTGCGGAAACCCTCGTCGAAGCCGCGGAGCGCGAGGAAGAGGTCGCGTGGGATGAGCAGGCAGGCGGCGGTGACGGCGGCGGTCTCGCGGCTGGACCACGGGGCCCAGAGCCAGTGGTCGGATTCGTCGTGGTGCGGTTTGCCGGTGAGGCCGACTTGGAAGCCGATGTGGTCGAGCTCGCCGGTGGCGGCGCGGAACTGGACGTTGCCGACGACGCCGGCGCGCGGTTTGCGGCGGAGGAGGGAGAGCATGGGCTCGAGCCAGCCGGGGGTGAGCACGAGGTCGCTGTTGAGCAGGACAAGAAGTTCGCCGGTGGCCGCGGCGGCGCCGCGGTTGTTGGATCCGGCGTAGCCGAGGTTGTGCTCGTTGAAGAAAACGCGGCACGGCGCGCCCAAAGTCTGGAGCCACTCGCGGGTGCCATCGGTGCTGCCGTCGTCGACGAGGATGATCTCGTGATCGAGCCCGCGCGGCAGTGTGGCCCGCAACGACTCCAGGCACGGCTGCGTGAGATCGAGCCGGTTGTAGAGCGGGATGATGAACGAGACCTTCACGCAGCGAGGGAGTGCGGCCGAAGGAAACGACGGAGACGGGCGCAGGGCGAGCCCGGAGGTGAACGGGGCCGCGGCGCGCCTGCCCCCGCGATCTCGCTTCGGGAGGCAAAGACGCAAAAATCCGTCCGATCGCGACAGGTTTTTGCGTCTTTTAAGACCGCCGCCCTCCGGTGCCTAAGCCGGATGACGCAGAATCATGTCCGACCGCGACACGAATTTGCGTCTTTGGCGGCGGAGGGGCGGGCGGGGACCGGCGGGCCAGAGTCTAGGGTTTCGTGTCGAGCAGGCGCTTGAGGTAGGCGCCGTAGGTGGACTTGCCGAGGGCGGCGACCTGGCGTTCGAGGCCGGCGCGGTCGATCCAGCCGGCGCGGAAGGCGATCTCCTCGAGACAGGCGATCTTCAGGCCCTGGCGGTCTTCGATGACGCGGACGAAGTCGCCGGCGTCGAGCAGCGAGGCATGGGTGCCGGTGTCGAGCCAAGCGGTGCCGCGTCCGAGGATCTCGACGTGGAGCGTGCCGGCCTCGAGGTAGAGGCGGTTGAGGTCGGTGATCTCCAGCTCGCCGCGGGCGGAGGGCTTCAGGTCACGGGCGAGGCCGACGACCTTGTCGTCGTAGAAATAGAGGCCGGGCACCGCGTAGTTAGACTTTGGTTGCTTGGGCTTTTCCTCGAGGGAGATGGCGTTGCCCTGCTTGTCGAACTCGACGACGCCGTAGGCCTGGGGTTCCGCGACATGGTAGCCGAAGATCGTGGCGCCGGTGGTGCGGGCGCTGGCGGCTTGGAGCGAGGCGGCGAGGTCGTGGCCGTAGAAGAGGTTGTCGCCGAGGACGAGGGCGGAGGGGGCGTCGCCGATGAAGTCGGCGCCGATATGGAAGGCCTGGGCGAGGCCTTCGGGGCGGGGCTGTTCGGCGTATTCGAGGTGCAGACCAAATTGGGAGCCGTCGCCGAAGAGGCGGCGGAAGAGCGGGAGGTCCTGAGGGGTGGAGATGATCAGGATTTCGCGGATGCCGGCGAGCATCAGCACCGACAGCGGGTAGTAGACCATCGGCTTGTCGTAGACCGGCATGAGCTGCTTGCTCACGGCGATGGTTAGGGGGAAGAGGCGGGTGCCGGACCCGCCGGCCAAGACAATCCCGCGGCGCGGGATTGTCTTGGCTGGCGGGGAGGCGAGAGGGGAGAGGCCAGAGGCGAGAGGGGTGGACATGGGGACGGAGGCGAGAGGGGAA
>JAHFTC010000085.1:0-15626 GCA_023269585.1 Opitutaceae bacterium | reverse complement strand
GGGGTGGTGCGGGCCTTTATGAGGCCGCGGAGCATTTTGGCGACTTCCTCGGCTTGGGCTTCGAGGGTGGAACCAGTCTCCGCATCCAGAGAACCGATTTTGACGGCGAGGTCCAATTGGGAACGCAGCTCGGCGACGGAGCCCTTGGCGATGAAAAGAAAGTGGACGGCGTCCTTGTCGGTGTCGCGTTCATCGCCCTCGGCGATGTTGCTCGGAATGCTGATGGCGGCGCGCCGCATCTGGTCGCGCAAGCCGAAGTCGCGGGCCAACGGGCCTTCCTGCGAGACGCGATAAATGCCGACAGCGAGGTCCTGGGCTTTCTGCCAGACGAGGAGGCTCTTGAATCCGTCGCGGCTCATGGTCCTGCCCTCTAGTCTTTCGCCTTTTGCCTTTCGCCTTCCGCTGCGGCCCCCAGCCGCTGGCGCGCGTAGCGCGAAGTCGTGATGTCGTTGCACCAGTCGCGGTGGGCGAGGTACCAGTCGACGGTTTTGGCGAGGCCGGTTTCGAACGACTCGCGGGGGGCCCAGCCGAGCTCGCGCTGGAGCTTGGTGCAGTCGATCGCGTAGCGGCGGTCGTGTCCGGGACGATCGGTGACAAAGGTGATCTGCTGGGCGTAGCTCACGCCGTCGGCGCGCGGGGATTTCTGGTCGAGCAGGGCGCAGATGCGCTGGACGACCTCGAGGTTGGGGCGCTCGTTGAGGCCGCCGATGTTGTAGGTCTCGCCGGTGCGGCCGCGGCCGAGCACGGCCCAGATGGCGGCGGCGTGGTCCTCGACGTAGAGCCAGTCGCGGATCTGCTGGCCGTCGCCGTAGACGGGGAGCGGCTTGCCGTCGAGGGCGTTGAGGATGACCAGCGGGATGAGCTTCTCGGGGAAGTGGAACGGTCCGTAGTTGTTGGAACAGTTCGTGGTGAGCGTTGGCAGGCCGAAGGTGTGCTGGTAGGCGCGCACGAGGTGGTCGCTGGCGGCCTTGGACGCGGCGTAGGGAGAATTCGGAGCGAAGGGCGTCTCCTCGGTGAACGCCGGGTCGGTCGCGGAGAGGGTGCCGTAGACCTCGTCGGTGGAGACGTGGAGGAAGCGGAAGGTGCCCTTCTTGGGCTCGGGGAGCTTCGACCAGTACAGGCGGGCGTTGTTGAGCAGGCGCAGCGTGCCGACGACGTTGGTCTGGATGAACGGCTCGGGCGAATCGATCGAGCGGTCGACGTGCGACTCGGCGGCGAAGTTCACGATGGCGTCGATCTGGTGCTCGGCGAGCAGGCGGGCCACGAGGGCGGCGTCGCCGATGTCACCCTGCGCGAAGACGTAGCGCGGGTCGTGCGCGAGGTCGGCGAGGTTGGCGGGGTTGCCGGCGTAGGTGAGCAGGTCGAGGTTGATCAGTTTCGCGAGCGAAACTGGGCGCGAGGCCAGAGGCGAGAGGCTTGAGGGCGAAGGTTGTTCGGTCAGACGTTGCCGAATGAAGTTGCTGCCGATGAAGCCGCAGCCGCCGGTGACGAGGAGATTCATGGGAGAGGAGGCGAGAGAGGTGAGGCTAGAGGCGAAAGGGCGGCGGGGCGGGTTATGGGTGATAGGTGTTGGGAATTGGGGAAAACAAAGGGGATAGGTTGGTGGTGGTCGGTGGCTGCCTGCGTCACCCATCACCTATGACCCATAACCCATCACCCCTTTCTCATTCCTTCCGCCATTCGCGCAGCGCCTTGGCGACCGCTTCGTGGACCTCCGTGAGGCGGATGCCGACGGCGGCGAGTTTGGAGGAGTCCATCACGCAGTTGGAGCGCGGGGTCTTGGCGGCGGTGTGCATGAACTCGTCCTCGGAGGCGAAGAACTTGAAGTGTTTCGTGCAGACGCCGCTGTTTTTGATCAGCTCGACGACCTCGTGGGTGGTGACGTGGCCGGGGTTGGTCACGTTGTAGGTGCCGAACGGAACGCGTTTCTCCCAACACGCGAAGGTGCTGGCGACGAACTCGTCGAGCTGCGAGATGGAGTTGGCGGCCTCTAGGAGCGTGTCGTAGCGCATCAGCTTCGTGAGGTAGTTACGCGGACTGTCGACCTCGGTGAAGGGGATGCGCAGGCGCCAGAGATAGACGTTGGGCGTGCCGGCGAGCACCTCTTCGCCGAGGGCTTTGGTGCCGCTGTAGAACGAGCAGTTGTTGGTGCGGAAACAGAAGTTGGGCGCGTCGGTCTCGCGGAAGCCGGAGCCGTCGGGGCGCGCGCCGGTGAAGATGCAGCCGGAGGAGACGTGGCCCCAGGGCACGCCGGCGGCGGTGCAGGCCTGGGCGATGCGGCCGGGGAGGACGGCGTTGCCGTCGAGGCAGTCGGTGCGGTGGAGCTCGCAGGCGTCGACGTTGGGCTTGCCGGTGTAGCCGGCGGCGTTGACGACGAACTCCGGGCGCAGTTCGCGCAGGAACGGCGTGAGGACCTCGGGGCGCGTATAGTCGAGATCGCGGCGCGCGAGGTTGCGGAAGGGGATGCCTTTGCGGGCGAACAGGCGTTGGTACGCCTGTCCCACATAACCGGAGCCACCGAGAAGCAGAATCATCGGGCGAGAGGCTAGGGGGTGGGTTGTGGGCGGGCCAAGATGTTTCTGGGGCGGGCGCGCGGTAGGCGGCTAGTCCTTCCGCCGGTAGATCCGCACGCCGTTGATGTCATCGATCGGCTGGTAGTTCTGCTCGATGATTTCGCGCAGCTCCAGCCAGGTGTCGAAGCCGAACATCGAACGTTCCTGGTAGCCGAAATGGTTCGGCGCGACGGCGTCGACGAACCAGCGCGGGCGGTTGCGGCGCAGGTCGAAAAGGAAGCGGTTGCGGTAGGCGTCCTGCTGCGGGTTGGGGTCGATGAGGCGCAGCGTATGCGCGATGCGGGCACCCATCCCGAGGCCGGACTCGACGTAGTAGCCGGGGGTCCAGCCCCAGACGACGAGCGCTTCGCCGGGCTTGGCCAACTCGCGCAGCTTGGCGCCGACCGGGGAGAGCTGCCGGTCGCGCCAGAAGAAGAGCTGCCCGTTCATCGGCCGGTAGAAGGTGGTGGTCTGCCAGACCGACCACGCCGAGGTGATTAGGAGGAAGGCGGCGGCCAGACCGGCGAGCGTGCGGCGGCGCGCCGGAGCGTCGCGGAGCAGACAGTCGTGCGCCGCGGTGAGACTGACCGCGGCCAACCAGCCGAGCGGGAGCACGATGAAGTGCAGGTAGTGAAGGAAGATGCGACCGGGCCCGAGCACCGCGCCGATCGCCGCGAGCAGCAGAAGCCAGGCCCCAGTCAGTAGGCCGCGGCGCGAGGGTGCGGCGGTGCAGGCGGCGCCGGAGGCGAGCAACCCGAAGGCGATGGTGCCCAGCGCGATCATCGTGCCGCTCGGCAGCGCTTTGGTGATGGTGAGCAGGGCATCGGGGCCTTCGAAGAAGGTGAAGTTGCGAGCCCCGACGTAGAGGATGTTGCTCGTCCAGTAGAACGTGCGGACCTGGTTCACGAGGCCGTAGATCCCGATGTAGGTGAAGAAACCCACGAGGGGCAGCAGCGCTCCGGCGGCGAGCAGCGCCGAGCGCACGAGGCGATCCTTGCGCGAAGGCGGCGCGCCAGGGGCGGGGGAGGGCGTGAGCCAGACGGCGCCGAGCAGCAGCAAGCCGAGGACGGCGGATACGGGGGCCGCTTGGAGTTTGGCGAAAAGCGGAGTGGTCGTGAGCGCCCCGGCGACGACGAGGGAAAGGAGCCGGACGCGCGGCCGGGTGGTGGTGAGGGCGATCGCGCCGACCCACCCGGCGAGCGAGAGCAGGAGCACCGAGGCGTGTTCGCTCGAATACTGCGTGATGTCGGGATGCCAGCGGCAGGCCCAGAGACTCACGACCGGGAGGAGGGCCAGGCGGGCGGTCCATTCGGGGCCGAAGCGGCGGGCGGCGCCCCACACCCCGAGGGCGGCGACGGCCTGGAGCAGCATGGTGAGGATTCGGACACCGACGTAGTCCAGCGGAAGCCCGAGTGGGATGGTCAGAAGCAGCAGGGCCGAGTTGAGCGGGCCCGAGGTGTGGCAATCGAGGTGCTTCCACGGCAGGCCGCCGTCGCGCAGGGTGAGGGCGCCGGCGATCCACTCGGCCTCGTCGGGGTTGTCGAGCGGACCGGCGAACCAGATGGGCCAGCGGAAGGCGCAGAAGACGGCGAAAACGGCGAGGATGAAGGCGGTGTTGCTGCCGAACAGGCGCAGCCACCGGGGCCGGCGGTCGGGCGCGGTGCCACTCCCGGAACCGACCTGGGCGAGCGGTGCGAGCGCGGTCGCGAGCACGGCGGCGAAGGCGGCCCACGCGACGAACCAGTGCGCGCCGGGGTGGTGGTCGATCCAGGAGAAGATGCGGATGTGCAGGGGCAGCATGGGCGGGGGCGGGAGGCTCAGCGGCGGCGGTAGTCACCGCGGCTGAAATACTTCTCCAGCCAGACGTAGGCGCAGATGAAGAAGTAGCGGCTGCCCATTTCCTTGATCTTCAGCTTGGCCACGCCGTATTTGCGGTTCTGCCACGAGATGGGGCAGACCTTGAAGGTGAAGCCGCGCACGATCGCCTTGAGCGGGAGCTCGACGGTGAGGTTGAAATGCGGGGCGATGAGCGGGCGGCAGCCGTCGACGACGGTGCGGCGGTAGGCCTTGAAGGCGTTGGTGGTGTCGTTGAGGCCGTGGCGGAAGCCGAGCTTCACGAGGAAGTTCGCGACGCGGTTCACGAACAGCTTCACCCGCGGGTAGTCGATGACCTTGCCGCCCTTGATGAAGCGGCTGCCGAAGGCGCAATCGTAGCCCTCGCCGAGGATCTTCCAGTAGGCGACGGCGTCGGTGGCGGAGTCGGAGGCGTCGGCCATCATGATGACGCAGGCGTCGCCGCGCATGTGGTCGAGGCCCCACACGATGGCGCGGCCGAAGCCGTGCGGCCCCGGGTTCTGCGTGGGGGAGAGGGTCGGGATCTTTGTCTTCAGTTCCTGGAGAACGCGCCAGGTGCCGTCCTGGCTGCCGTCGTCGACGACGACGATCTCGTGCGGGATGCCGGCGCGGTTGAAGGTGTCGTGGATCTCGGCGACGGTCGCCGGCAGCGACTCCTCCTCGTCGCGCGCGGGCATGATGACTGAATAAAGCTGCAGGGCGGCAGGGGCCATGGGATCAGGCGGCGGGCTTGCGGCCGACGACGAGGAACTGATGGCCGAAGACCGGCCAGAGGAGAGGCAGGGCCAGATAGAGTTTCAGCATCCAGAGCGGGTAACGCAGCTTGCCCGACATCGTGTACGGCAGGAAGGCGGCGATGCGCGTGGGCACGTCGAAGCCGACGGTCTGCATGCCTTCGCCGAGGGAGAGCTCGGTGAGGCACAGGTAGTGATCCCAAAAATCCCAATACTTGCCGGGGACGAGGCGGATGTTGGGGCCGAGCGCGATCAGCACGCCGCCGGGTTTGAGGCAGCGGCGGGCCTCGCGCAGCGTGCGGGCGAGGGTGGCCTTGTCGGGGAGGTGCTCAAAGAAGTTGCTGGTGAAAACGACATCCAGCGAGTTCTCGGCCAGCGGCCAGGACTTGGAGCAGTCCTGTTCGAAGAACTGAATGCCCTCGGCGAGGTGGCGCGGCGCGGTGGGGTTGAGGTCCATGCCGAACTTTCGGCCGGCGCGGATGTTGTTGATGAACTCGCCGTAGCCGCAGCCCAGGTCGAGCACGGCGCCGTCGGCCGGCACCCAGCGCTGGAAAAAGGCGGCGGTGAGCACCTGCCAGACCGCGTTGCGGTAGGCGACCTGGGAGTCGAACCGCTGCTGGTAGATGCGTTGCAGTTCGGTGGGTACGGGATCGTTGGCAGACATGATGGGCCGGCGGGAACGGAAATCAGAAAGGGGCGGAGAGGTCGAGCCACTCGGGATGTTGCTGCGCGTGGACGGCGATCTCCTCGAGGATGGCGGGGAGCGGCGTCTGTGGCTGCCAGCCCCAGACTTTGGAGGCGTGGGAGGCGTCGAGCACCATCCAGGGAATGTCGAAGGGGCGCGGCTGCGGGTCGGAGGCGACGGGGTGCGGGCCGAACCGGCCATCGCACCACGCGGTGAGTTGCCGCAGCGACATGCTGGCGGACGCACCACCGGCGACGTTGCAGATGCGCGGGGAAAGGCCGGGGCCGGCCGCGGTCGGCGCGCAGTTCGCGGCCGATTCGACAGGCTCACGGCAAGCGAACTGTTTCAACAACAGCGGCGCGAGGTCGCGCGGGTGCAGGCAGTCGCGCACCTGGTGACCGCGGCCGTCGAAGCCGATGTACTTGAGCGGGCGGCGGCGCAGGTGGGTGTTGATCCAGTAGGCGAAGATGCCCTGGTCGGGCCGGCCGAACTGGCCCGCACCGGCGAGCACGCCGCAGCGGTTGATCCAGACGGGGAAGTGGAACGTCTCGCCATACTCGAGGGCGAGCGCCTCGCTGGTGAGCTTGGTGGCGCCGTAGAGCGAGACGGGGGCCGAGGTGGCGAAGCTCTCGTGCACGCCGGCCGGGCTCACGCCGGCGGGCAGCGGCTTATCGGTATCCGGGCGGTAGGCACCGCGGTCGGGGACGACCGGCAGCGCGGCGAGCGGGGCGATGGAATAGACGCGGCTGGTGCTGAGCAGGACGAAACCGGCGCGGTGAGCCTTGCAGAACTCGAGCAGGTTCACCGTGCCGAGGAGATTGTGCTCCACGAGCTGGCGGGAACTGGTCTTGCCGTCGATGCCGGCGAGCACGCTCGGGTTGGCGGCGGCGTCGATCACCCAGTCGACGGCCGGCAGGCATTCGAGGTCGCTGGCGGCGCGGAGGTCGCCGTGGAAGAGCTTCACCCCGCGGGCCTTCAACGCGGCGCGGTTCGACTCGGCGCCGGGCCGGATGAAGTTGTCGAGGCCGACGAGCTGGAGGCCGGGCACGGCGTCGAGCAGCGCGTGGGCGAGCGTGCTGCCGACGAAGCCGCAGATGCCGGTGATGAGGAGCTTCATGGGACGAGGGTCGAGCGTCGAGGGCTAGTGGGAGCGAGCGAGGCGGCGAAGGCAGGGACGGCACTCCGTGCCGTCCGCGGACGGCGGCGGAGCGCCGTCCCTACCCGCGAAGGGCGTCTTCGCATCCGCGGTGCTGCAGGGGAACGAGAAATCGCCGGTCTGTTGGACGGTGGGGCTCACTGTGTTGTTGGTACTTCCGACGCGCTCGACACTCGACTCTCGTCGCTCGTCGGCCGCTCAGTTCTGCGGGCGCTGCTGCCAGGCTTCGACGATCTGGCGGATGGTTTCTTCGAGGCTCACCGAGATGTCCCAGCTCGGGTAGTGGGCGCGCATCTTCCGGAGATCGGAGTAGTAGCAGATGTGGTCGCCGATGCGGTTCTGATCGACGTAGGTGAAAACTTGCTTCTTGCCGGAGAACTTCTCGGCGATCGCGAACGCCTCGAGGATGGAGCAGCTGTTGGCCTTGCCGCCGCCGAGGTTGTAGACCTCGCCGACGCGCGGGGCGGAGACGAAGGCGTGCATGAAGCGGGCGACGTCGAGCGAGTGGATGTTGTCGCGCACCTGCTTGCCCTTGTAACCGAAGACGCGGTACTCGCGGCCCTCGAGGTTGCACTTCACCAGGTAGGATAGGAAACCGTGGAGCTCGACGCCGGTGTGGTTGGGGCCGGTGAGGCAGCCGCCGCGCAGGCAGCAGGTGGGCATGTTGAAGTAGCGGCCGTACTCCTGGACCATCACATCGGCGGCGACCTTGGAGGCGCCGAAGAGCGAGTGCTTCGACTGGTCGATGGTGAAGG
This sequence comes from Opitutaceae bacterium, assembly GCA_023269585.1. Taxonomy (GTDB): domain Bacteria; phylum Verrucomicrobiota; class Verrucomicrobiia; order Opitutales; family Opitutaceae; genus CAJCBL01. The sequence continues at coordinate 7,890 of JAHFTC010000085.1, read as the reverse complement.
TCTCGGCGATGCCGTGCTCGTAGGCGGCGTCGGCGTAGTCCCAGCGGGTGGCAAGCTCCTGGAGCGCGATGCGATTGGGGGCGTCGCCGTAGACCTTGTTGGTCGACATGTGGACGAACGGCACCTCGGGGTTCACCTGGCGGTTGGCCTCGAGGAGGTTGAGCGTGCCGACGGCGTTGGTGTCGAAATCGTCGAAGGGGATGGCGGCGGCGCGGTCGTGCGAGGGCTGGGCGGCGGTGTGGACGATGACATCGGGCTTCACCTCGCGCACGAGGGCGAGCACGCCGGCGCGGTCACGGATGTCCAGCTCGTGGTGCTGGAAGCCGGGGAGGTCGCGCAGGAGGCGTTGCTGGTTCCAGCGGGTGTCGCCCTGCGGGCCGAAGAAGACGGCGCGCTGGTTGTTGTCCACGCCGTGGACGGTGTAGCCCTGCTGCGAGAAATAGACACAGACCTCCGAGCCGATCAGGCCGGAGGAGCCGGTGACGAGGAGACGCTTCGCCATAGGGCGGAATGGTATGCGGGCCGCGGAGGCGCAGAGCAAGCAGCGGATGCGGGCGAACACGGCGGGCAAAACCGAGGTTGCTCCCGCGGAGTGCATACGGCGTGCTCCCCGCGCCGGGCGCATCGCCCGTGTGCCGCCGATGTTCGCTCTTCGCAACCCCTTCGCCCGCCCTCCGGTGTGGTTTCTGGTCCTGGCCCTGCTGGTGGGCGCGAGCCTGCTCCGGAACTGGAACGCGTCGATTCTCGACCGGCACGAGTTCCGGCAGACGCAGACGGCACTCTCGGCCCACTGGCTGCGCGAGGAGGGGGGGAGCCTCGCCTATCCGTTGCCGGTGTTCGGTCCGCCGTGGTCGGCGCCGCTGGAGTTTCCGCTCTACCAAGGGCTGGTCGCCGGCGTGGCCAAGGTGACCGGTTGCTCCATCGAGAGCGCGGGGCGGGCGGTCTCGATCGGGGCGTTCTTCGCGGCGTTGCCGGCGTTGGCGGGGCTGCTGGCGTCCGCCGGGTTCCCGCCCCGGACGCGGTGGATCGCGCTCGCGGCGGTGCTGGTCACTCCGGTGTATCTGTTCTATGCGCGCACGGTGTTGATCGAGACCACGGCGTTGAGCCTCGCGCTCTGGTTTCTGCACGCCTACGTGCGCGGGCTGGAAACGCGCCGGTGGTGTTGGGTGCTGGCGGCGGCGGGGTTCGGCGCTTTGGCGGCGATGGTGAAAGTGACGACCGTGGTCCCCGCGGCGACCGCCGGTGCGCTCTGGGCGCTCGTGGCGCTGGGGCGCGCGATCCGTTCGCGCGAACGCGCGGTGATCGTTTGCACGGGTGCGGCGTTGTTGCTGCCCGCGCTGGCGACAGTCGGCGCGGCGTGGTGGTGGGTGGACTATGCGGACGCGGTCAAGGCGGCCAACCCGCTCGCCGCGCATCTGCGCTCGGCGCACTTGGGGGCGTGGACCTTCGGCTCGCTGCAACAGCGCCTCGACCCCGCGACCTGGCAGGCGCTGGGGCGCCAGATCACCTACACGACGGGCGGGCTTTGGGCGTTGGGGTTGGCGGTGCTGTGCGGCGTGTTTGCGCCGCGCCGGCATCGGTTGGTGGCGCTGGCGGCGGCGGCGGCGTTTGCGGCCGGGCCCCTGTGTTTTTTCAATCTCTACTTCGTCCACGACTACTACTTCTGTGCCAACGCTGCGTTTCTGGCGGTGGCGCTCGGGTTGCTCGTCGCCGGGTTGTGGGAGAATCCCCGCGTGCCGCGGGTGGTCGCTGGCCTAGTCGCGTTGCTCATCGGCGGGTTGCAGGTGCTGGCCTTCCGCAACGGCCTCGATTTCTACTTTGGGCACCGGCCGCCCGGCCCGCCGCCGATCGCCGCCGCGGTGCGGGCGGTGGTGCCGGCAGAGGCGGTGGTGCTGATGCCGAACTGGAGCTGGAACCCGCAGCTGCTCTTCTACGTGGAGCGGAAGGCGCTCATGTTGCCGGACGGCTTCCACAACGACGTCGCCTCGCTGGCCGCGGTGACCGGCCGGCTCGCGCCCGGCGCGGTGCGCGGCTTCGTGTGGCGGGGCCGCGGGCCGATGCCGCTGGAGGTGTATCTGTTCGCGTTCGAGGACCTCGGGTTCAGTCCGGAGGCCGTGGCGACGGATGGCGAGAACACGCTGTTCGTCCGTACCCAGGATCTGGCGGCAGCACGGGACCGGCTGGCCGGGCTTGGCCTGGCGGGAGTCGAACTCGCGGCGCCCGCGCCCACGGCTTCGCCCGCGGTGGATGGATACCTGGTGTTCCCGGCGCCCTTCCCGGACGACAACCCCGTCTGCCAGCCGGCGCCGGCCGACGGGCGGTCGTTGTACGGCTTCATGCTCGCGCAGGACGACGGGCGCGACGTCATCGTGGCGCATGCGCCGTCGCGGCTGGTGGTGCGGCCGCCGGCCGGGGCGCGGAGCGTGGAGCTCGGGTTTCACCTGGCGGCGGCCTGCGCCCAGCCGGAGACCCGCAGCGACGGAGTGGTGGTCGCGGTGTACGTCGCCGGCGGCGGGCGGCCGCGGCGGATGCTGTACCAGCGCACGCTCGATCCCGCAGCGGACCCGGGCGACCGCGGCCTGCAGACGGCGGCCTTCGCACTGCCCGCCGAGCTGGATGGCACGTTGGTCTTCGAGGCATCGACCGGCGTGATCGCCAACCTCTCGTACGACTGGTTCTTCTGGGACCGGATCGTGGTGCGGTGATGGGGGCCGCGGCGGGTCGATGCAGGCGAGAGTCGAGCGTCGAGAGGCGAGGGCAGAACGTTGGAGGCGCGGGCCGAGTTGCTCGGCGGCTCCGGTTTCCCTCGGTATTCTGGTTCTCGGCGTTCGTCCGTTCGACTGATCACGATTCCGCGTGACGGCAGGCGTTTGCGCGGGATGGACAAACGGCGACGGAGGCCGCAGGTTCGGGGCGTTCCCGTGCCGCCCGTAACCGCAGAATCCTCACCCTTGCCGCAGGTCGCGGTCGTGGTTCCCGTCTTCAACGACTGGGAGGCGTTCGCGCGACTGCTGGGCGAACTCGACACCGCCGCCGCGGGCGGTCCCGCGCGCCTGACCGTGCTGGCGATCGACGACGGTTCGCTCGAGCCGGCGCCGGCGGAGCTGGCGAGCGGGTGCCGCGCCCTCGAGCGCGTGGAGGTCGTGCGCTTGCGCTGCAACCTCGGGCACCAGCGCGCGATCGCGATCGGTCTGGCGGAGTGCGCGCGGGAGGAACGGTTTTCCCAGGTGCTGGTGATGGATGGCGACGGCGAGGACCGGCCGGCCGATGCGATCGCGCTGCTCGGCGAGGCGTTGGCGCGGCCGGATGAGATCGTGGTCGCGCACCGGGCGCAGCGCTCCGAGGGCGGGGTGTTTCGCGCGGCCTACGGCGCCTACAAGCTCGCGTTCCGTGTCCTCACGGGGCGGACGATCGACTTTGGCAACTTCACCGTGCTGCCGATCGCGGCGGTGCGGCGACTGGTGTTCATGCCGGAGTGCTGGAACCATCTCGCCGCGACGATCGTGAAGTCGCGTTTGCCGCTGGTGCGGCGGCCGCTCGCGCGCGGCGAGCGTTACGCCGGGCGCTCGACGATGGACCTCGTCTCGCTCGTGGTGCACGGCTTCAGCGCGTTCTCGGTGTTCATCGAGACGGCGATCACGCGGCTCCTGCTGTTCTTCGGATTCACCTCCGTGCTCGCGGTGGGGGCGGCGCTGGTCGCGGTGGTGCTCCGGTTTGGCACTGATCTGGCGATTCCGGGCTGGGCGACCAACGTCTTTGGGCTGTCGATGGTGGTGTTCTTCCAGTCGCTCACGCTCGCCGCGGTGGTGCTGTTCTCGGTGCTGAGCAGCCGCTCGTCGGTGCCGTTCCTCGTCGGCCGGCAGGGTGCGGAGTTCGTGGAGACGCGCACGGTGGTGCGCTCCCGTCCGTAGCATGGAACCGGGCGAGTACGACAATCTCGAACGGGTGGAGCGCGACCACTGGTTCTACGTCGGCAAACGGCAGATCGTGCGCCGCTGGATCGAGCGGCTGCGGCCGTTGGCGGCGGCTGACACGTTGCTCGATTTCGGGGCCGGCACGGGCTTGTTCGCCGTCGAGATGGCGCCGCGCTGCCGGGTGCTGGCGCTCGACGCCTATCCCGAGTCGTTGGCGATTTTGCGGCGCCGACTGCCGGCAGGGCAGGTGATCGAGCCTGCCTCCGCCGGACGGATACCGCTGGCCGACGCGAGTGTGGATTGCGTGACCTCGCTCGACGTCCTTGAACACCTCGAACACGACGCGGCGGCGGTGGCGGAGTTCCACCGGGTGCTGCGTCCCGGCGGTCTCGCGGTGGTCACGGTGCCGGCGAGCCTGCGGCTCTGGAGCGACTGGGACGTAGCGCTGCGGCACCACCGCCGGTACGAGCGGGGTACGCTCGGGGCGCTCTTCGGCGCAGGTTGGGCGGTGGAACATCTCGCTTACGTGAACACACTCGCGTTCCCGCTCGTGTGGTTGCTCCGCCGCGCCCGGCGTGGCGAAGCGAGCGCGGGCCGGCCGCGGGCGGAGGATCGGGTGCCTCCGCGCTGGCTCAACGGACTGCTGCGCCGGCAGTTCGTGGCGCAGGGCACCTGGCGGCGGCTCCGGCTGCCGTTCGGGGTGGGGTTGTTGCTGGTGGCACGGAAGCTGGCCGGAATGTAGTTGGCAGCGCTCGGGCTTTTTGCCGTGCTGTCCCCGTATGATTTCCACCTCAATTTCCCCGGTGACGGCGCGCGCAGGATGGTTGGCGCGGACTGTCGCAGCTCTGTTTGCCGTCACGTTGCTTGCCCAGTCGGCCTTCGCGGTCGAGCGTGTGCTGAAGATCGAGGCCCCGGCCGAGGCCACGGCCAACGGCGAAGTCCGGTTCACGGTGCGGGCCAGCACCGACGCCGGCGCCAACGAGCGGGTCGGGTTCTTCCACGTCGAGTCCTCGACCGACGGCGGCAAGACCTGGGTCGGCCAGTGCTTCGAGCAGAACATGGGCGCCTCGGCGGCGCGTCTGTTCATCTTGAAGGCGGGTGCTGCAGGCACCAAGACGCTGCTCCGGGCTCGCGTGGCGTTCCGCGGCGGCAAGGCGGGCGACATCGACTACACCGGCGCCGCGATCAAGTGGCAGGAGTCCTGGACCAACTGGGGCGAGCCGCCGGCCCGCATTGCGACCGTCGAGGTCAAGTAAGGCCTGCGACACAGCCAAATTTCCAGAAGGCGCCGCAGCCGCGGCGCCTTTTTTGTGCCGGCGCCCGGGCCGGTGCGGGTAATCCGCACGAAGTCTAGACCGGAAAGTTCACCGTGTAGCGGAAGCCGTTAGGCTTTCGCTGGGGAGAGCTGCGAATTCTGACCAATTCCGCTACGGCACAGCGCGACCTCATCCCGCTCGAGGTGTGAAATTTGTGGGCGAGGCGGCGCTGCGTTGCGGTAGTACACCGCGCTGAGGTGGCTCGAGAAGCCGGGTCGGCGCCCCAGTCTGAGTCGATTGACCGCTCCGGTTTGCCCTCGGTGATTTGGCTCTCGTTGCTCGGCCCTGGACGCTCGACTGACCGATCACGGCCGAGAATAACCTTGGCATTCGGTATCGGGCTTGCGGGCATGCGCCATGGGTTCTGGTCCAACTGCAGCGCCGGTCGAGAGTGCGCCACCGGCGCGGCGCTTCCCGCTCGCCGCCTTCCTGCAAGGCGTGGGGGCGGTGCTGGTCGGCGTCGGCCTGAAGCTGGGCCTCATCGCCCGGTGCGGCGGCGACATCCCGTATCTGGACCAATGGGCGGCCGAGGGCGCCTCGGTGCTGCGGCCGTGGTTGATCGGCCAATTCAGCTGGCGCAACCTCTTCTGGCCGCACGGCGAGCATCACCCGGCGGTGGCGCGGGGGAGTTCGCTCCTGTGCTTCGCGCTCAACGGCCAGTGGGACGACCGCGTGCAGCTCGTTGCCAACGCGGCGCAGTTCGCCGGTTTCATCGCGGTCGTGTGTTTCTGGGCCACGCGGCTCTTCACCGACTGGCGGCGCCCGCTCGCGCTGGCGGCGGTGGGGCTCTTGCTCGGCGCGCCGGGCATCCATGAGAATCACCTCTGGGGGTTTCAGGCGGCGTTTCTTGGGTCGCTCACCTTCGGGATGCTGCATCTGGCGGGCATGACCGAGAGCCGCGGTTGGCGCGGTTTGGCGCTCGGCGCCGCCGCGGGTGTGATTGCGCTCTTCTCGATCGCCGCCGGGGTGGCGTCGGCCGCGGTGCTGGTCGTCGTCGGGGCGTTTGATCTGTGCCGGGGCCGCGAGCGCCTCCGGGCCGGCGTGACGGTGCTGTTCAACCTCGGGCTGATCGGGTGGGCCTGGTGGCTGATGGCCGATGCGCTGCCCGCCTCGGGCGCCGTGGCGCACACCGTAACGGGACTATGGGCACGACTGGCGGTGCTGCTGGCGTGGCCGCTGGACCGGCCGGCGGCGGTGCTGCTGCATCTGCCGTTGCTGATCGCGCTGGGGCTCGCGGTGCGCCGTCGGGGCGAGGACCGGCCGACGCTGCTCGTGGCGGTATTCGGGTTGTGGTGCTGGGCGCTGATCGGCTGCCTGGCGGTGGGCCGCGGCAACGGCTTCAACGCCGTGGCGGTCCGGTACTGGGACGTGCTCGCCGCGGGGATCGTGGCCAACGCACTGGCGCTGCTCGTCCTCCGGCCCGCCGGGTGCGGGCTGCGGGTGGCGTGGCTGGCCGCGGCGTTGCTGTGGTCGGCGGTGGTGGGCGACGCCTTCTGGCGCCTCAGCAACCCGGGCGCGCTGCGCTGGTTGGAACAACACTACGCCGCGGTGGGGCTCGAGCAGCGCACGATGGTGACGACCTACCTGCAGACCGGCCGCTTCGGCGGACGCGGCGACGGCGCCACCCACCCGAACCTGCCGCATGTGGCGTACACGAAGGTTCTGTTCGACGATCCCGCTTTCCGCCGCGTGTTGCCGCCGAGCGTTGTGCCCGCCTGCACGATCGAGATTGATGAGGAGCGCAGTCGCGGTTTCGCGCGCACGACCGACTCGACCGACGGCCGGGCGGTGCTGGCGACGGCCGGCCCGGCGGACGGCGAGCGGGTGCTTGTCAGTCGCGAGATCGAGGCGTGCGGCCGGCCGTACCTGCGGCTGACGGTGCGCGGGATCGTCGCTCCCGGCGTGGCCGAGCTTTACGTGGAGGACGAGGCCGGGCGCCGCCATGAGCTGCTCAACGAGCGCGTGGCTTCGCCCGGGCGGTTCAAGACCGAGCACCTCGAAGGCGGCGCGAAGAGATTTCGCGTCGTGGCCCGGGTGCAGGCCGGGCACGAGCTCGCGTTCACCGAACCGATCGAGCTCGGCCGTTTGTCCTACCTTGCACCCAAATTCCTGAAGCAATGGCCATGGGTGCTAGCCTGCGGCGTCGCCTGCTTCCTCGCCGGCGTATCCGTCGGATGGCGGCGGCGGACGGATTGAACGGCGGCGCGGGCGAGGCGGCGGCTATGCGTTGGATTGTTTGATCGCCGCGGAAGCGGAGCGCCGATCCCTGCTCGCGTCGCCTTTTTTCCAAGGCGCCGAGGTGAAGCCCGGCGCCGCAGCGCCCTGACGAAGACCTTGGCTAAAACCGTTTACCCTCACGGTCGTGAAGGTAAACGGTTTTGCGGCGAAGGCCGGCGAGGGTGCAAAAGGACGACGGGAGCGACGGGCGCGATGGGCGAGTCGGGCCGCGGCGGCTTTGCTGGTGGCGGTGGCGGAAGGACTCCGCGCGGAGGGTTTTGTGCAGGCCGGGCACCAACGCGCGTTCACCGAGCCGATCGAGCTCGGCCGGTTGTCCTACCTCGCGCCCAAGTTCCTGAAGCAATGGCCGTGGGTGCTGGCCTGCGGCATTGCCTGCTTCCTTGCCAGAGTATCCGTCGGATGGCGGCGGCGGACGGATTGAA
>JAHFTC010000084.1 GCA_023269585.1 Opitutaceae bacterium | reverse complement strand
CGCGAAACTTCACCGGCGCGTCGCCGACATAGAGCGTGTACTCCTTGAGCTGGGTCGGCACCACGAGCCATTTGCGACCCTTGACGACGGTGGCTCCTGGGACGGAGATCCGGTCATCCCGATTGGGCACGATGGGGATGCGCAGTTCGCCCGCGACCGGTGCCACGACCTCCCGGCGCGTTGCGCCGAAGGCGGCGAAGCGGAAGAGCTGCGCCACCGGGCCGGGGGCCTCCTGCGGGTCGAGGAAGACCTCGTGTTTCATCCCGAAATAACTCGGCCACATCGAATTGGTCGGGATCTTGAACGGCTGCACGAAGTACGCGCGGATGCCCAGGATCACGATGGCGGCGGCGAGGAAGAACTCCACGTTGTCGGCGAGCGAACCCTTCGGATACACACGGCCACCGGTGTGGTGCAGCGCCTGCTCCAGCGCCTCGACAGCGAGCTTGATCTGGGCGGCGTCGGCCTTGCCCTTGATCCGGGCCTTGAGCTCGTCGCGGCGCTGGTTGAGCTCGCTAAGCTCCGAATCCGAGAGCTGGTCGCGGCGGTAGTGGTAGACCTTGTCCGCCACCTCGAGCCAGTTCTTCGCGTCGCGCCGCGCGCGGGCGGCCTGGGTCATGAGGAAGCTGAACATGGGAATTCTTCCGGTGGCGGCTTCGGTCTAGGTGTTCTTGAGGACTTGGATGAAGGCTTCGGGCGGGATCGAGACGGAGCCGATCTGCTTCATCTTCTTCTTACCCTCCTTCTGCTTCTCGAGCAGCTTGCGCTTGCGCGAGATGTCGCCGCCGTAGCACTTCGCAGTGACGTCTTTGCGCATGGCACGCACGGACTCGCGGGCGATGATCTTGCCGCCGATGGCGGCCTGCACCGCGATCTGGAACATCTGCGGCGGGATGATCTCCTTGAGCTTTTCGCAGAGCGCGCGGCCCTTGCCCTCGGCCTTGGTGCGATGGCAGATCGAGGAAAACGCGTCGACCGGCTCGGCGTTGACGAGGATGTCGAGCTTCACGAGGTCGGAAACCACGTAGCCGCTGAGCTCATAGTCCATGGAACCGTAGCCGCGGGTGACGCTCTTCAACCGGTCGTGGAAATCGACGAGGATTTCGTTGAGCGGGAGCGAGCAGGTGAGCATCACGCGGGTTTCGTCGAGCGTGTCGGTGTGACTGCAGGTGCCGCGTTTGTCCTGCACGATGCCGAGCACGTCGCCGAGCGCCCAGTTCGGGATGTGGATAGTGGCCTTGATCGTGGGCTCGAGAATTTCGGCGATGCTGGAGACGTCCGGAAGCTGGACCGGGTTGTCGATCTCGAAGGGCTTGTCGGAGCCTTCGAGGCGAACCTGGTAGATGACGCTCGGGTACGTGGAGATGATGTCGACATCGTACTCGCGGTGGATGCGCTCGAGCACGATCTCCATGTGGAGCAGACCGAGGAAGCCGCAGCGAAACCCGAAGCCGAGGGCGACGGAGCTCTCGGCCTGGTACTGGAAGGCCGAGTCGTTGAGCTGCAGTTTGCCGAGCGCGGTGCGCAGCTTCTCGAAGTCGGAGGTGTCGATCGGATAGACACCACTGAAGACCATCGGCCGGACTTCCTTGTAGCCCGGGAGCATCTCGGTGGCCGGCTTGTTGGCCAGGGTGATGGTATCCCCAGTGCGGATGTCGGAGACGGTCTTGATGTTGCCGACGACATAGCCGACGTCGCCCGGCTCGAGGATGTCCACGACCTCCATCTTCGGGTTGAACGTGCCGACCTCCTTCACCTCGAACTTGGTGTTGTTGGCCATCAGCAGGCCGATGTCGCCGGCCTTGATCGAGCCGGAGAAGACGCGCACGTACGCGATCACGCCGCGGTAGGTGTCGTAGAGCGAATCGAAGACGAGGATGCGGGCGGCCGGATAATCGGTCCAACGCGGCGGAGGCACCCGCGCCACGACGGCCTCGAGGATGTCGACGATGCCGATGCCGGACTTGCCGCTGGCGAGGATGGCCTCGTCGTGCGAGATGGTGAGGATGTCCTCCATCTGCCGCAGGCAGAGGTCGAGATTGGCGCTGGGCAGGTCGATCTTGTTGATGACCGGCACGACCTTGAGATTCTGGCCGAAGGCAAGGTGGGCGTTGGCCACGGTCTGCGCCTCGACACCTTGGGACGCGTCGATCAGGAGCGCGGCGCCCTCGCAGGCGGCGAGACTGCGCGAGACCTCGTAGTTGAAGTCCACGTGGCCGGGCGTGTCCATCAACCCGAGCTGGTACGTCTTCCCGTCCTTCGCGGTGTAGAGCATCGTGACCGGGTGCGACTTGATGGTGATGCCTCGTTCGCGTTCGAGGTCCATCGAGTCGAGATGCTGAGCCTGCAACACGCGTTTGGAGACGGTGCTGGTGTACTCGAGCAGCCGGTCGGAGAGCGTCGTCTTGCCGTGATCGACGTGGGCAATGATGCAGAAGTTGCGCTTGAGGGAGACGTCCATGCGGGGCGGTGTCGGCCGGGCGTCAGGCCGCGGAGAGATCGGTGAATTCGTTGAAGGTCTTGGCGGGCCATTCGCGGTTGATGCGCCGGGCGAGGCCGACGAGGACGGCGCCGGGGCCGCACTCCCAGAACTCGGCGGCACCGAGCACGGCGGCCTCGCGCATGCACTCTTCCCAACGCACGGACGACACCACCTGGCGGATGAGCATCTCGCGGATCTCGGCGGGGGCGGAGACCTGCTTGCCGGTGACGTTGGTCAGCACCGTCAATTTCGGGGCGTTGAACGGCACGGTCTGGAGAAACTGGGCGAACTCGGCGCGGGCCGGCTCCATCAGACGGCTGTGGTAGGCGCCGGCGACGTTGAGCGGGATCACCTTTTTCATGCCGCGCTCTTTGGCGGCGGTCACGCAGGCGTCGACCTTGGTTTTCTCGCCGGAGATGACGACCTGGCCGGGGCAGTTGAGGTTGGCGACCTCGATATCGAACTCATGGCAGAGGTCGGTGATCTTCGCGATGTCCTCGCCGATGATGCTGGCCATGCCGCCGCGGGTGGCCTCGCAAGCAACCTGCATGAGGCGGCCGCGCTCGGCAACCACACGCAGGCCCGTGTCGAAGTCGAACACGCCGGCGGCGGTCAGGGCGGTGACTTCGCCCAAGCTCAAACCGAGGACAGTGGTCAGGTTGCCGAGGCGCCCCTGCTCCTGCAGGAGCGAGAAAAGGGCAAAACCGTGCACGAAAAGCGCCGGCTGGCAGACGCGAGTCGGAACGAGCAGTTCGTCCGGGCCTTCGAAGCACATCTTGGCCAGATCCCAGCCCAGCACCTCGTTGGCGCGTTGATAGAGGCGCGCGGCGGTGGCGGAATTGTCGGCGAGGCTTTTGCCCATGCCGACCTTCTGGGCTCCTTGACCGGAGAAAATGAGAGCGAGTGACATGTGAGAGAGGTCCGAGGAAAGGGCCGGCGCCCCAAAAACCAAGTCCGAAGTTCGGGGGCTCCCTCGCCGGGCGCAGGCGCGGGCCGGCCGCACAACGCCACCGCTGCGCGCTTTCCCCGGTTGCCCAACAGCAGTCGCGGCGAAGGCGCGCGCGTCTCGTCCTGCGCCGAAAACGGCGAAGGCCGCGAACCTGCACGGTCCGCAGCCTTCGCTGCTCTAGGTCTGTGGGTTAACGCCGATCGATGGCGCCCGGGATCAGGTCCGGATGAAGATGCCCTTCAAGTTCATTTCCAGTGACTGCGGGTTCGGCGAGACGCGCAGGCCGTCGCTCTTGGCAATCCTGCCCTCCTTGATGAGCCGGTAGAGGTCCTTGTTGAACGACACGGAGTTCGTCTCGGTCGTCGCCTCCAAGAGGGTCTGCACCTTGTCGAAATGTCCCTCGAGGATGAGGTTGCGGGCGGTCGAGTCGACCATGAGCACCTCCTGGGCGGCGTAGCGTCCGCCGCCTTCGAGCGCCGGCACGAGTTTCTGGCAGACCACGCCCTTCAGCACCGCCGACAACTGCCGGCGGATCTGCTCATGGCTCTCGTGCGGGAAGAACTCGAAAATACGGTTCAACGACTGCTGGACGTTGGCCGAGTGCAACGTCGTCACGACCAAGTGGCCGGTCTCCGCGGCCGAGAGCGCGGTCTCGAGCGAAACGGCATCGCGCATTTCGCCGATGAGGATGATGTCCGGGTTCTGGCGTAGCACCGAGCGCACGGCCAAGGAGAAGCTGGGGGTGTCGATGCCGATCTCGCGCTGGTTGAAGATCGAGCGCCCGTCCTGGAACGTGAACTCGATCGGGTCCTCCATCGTGACGATGTGGCGTTCGAGATTCTGGTTAATCCAGTTGAGCATCGAAGCCATCGTCGAGCTCTTGCCCGAGCCCGTCGGCCCGCACACGAGCACGAGGCCGTCCTTGACCTGAGCGAGTTTGACGAGGCGCTCCGGCTGCAGATTGAGGTCCGAGAAGGTCGGGATGTGGCTCTTAATGTGACGGAACACCACCGAGATCGAACCACGCTGCTGGAAGGCGTTGACGCGGAAGCGCCCGATGTTTTCCGCCGTGTAGGCGAAGTCGATCTGCCCGTCGGTGTCCCACTGCGGCTTGAAGACGAACGGCACGTACTCGTCGACGAAGGCCTGGATGATGTGCCGCGGGATCGGCTCCATATCCACCGGCTTGAGTCGCCCGCTGATGCGCAGGTACCCGACCTTGTTGGTTTTGATGATGCAATCGCTCGCACCGGTCTCGACGCCGAGCTTGAGCAACTCGTTGAAAATCTGGGTATGCATTTAGGCTGGGACTTGTTTCCGCACGGAAACGCTCCGTTGGGCAAAATGGGATGGATTTTCCATACCGACCGCTGCATTTCTCCTCAAGGTCTCGTTTCGTAAACCGCCAATCAAAAATCCCTTAGCAATGAGCAATCCGCGCGAGTTCACCGGCGCCATCACCGCACTAGTGACGCCGTTCCGCAACGGCCAAATCGCCTATGACGATCTCGATCGCTTGGTCGACACCCAGATCGCCGGCGGGATCAAAGGACTCGTGCCCGTCGGCACCACCGGCGAGTCGCCGACGCTCGACTACGACGAGCACATCGAGGTCATCCGGCGCGTCGTCGTCCGCTCCGCCGGGCGGGTGCCCGTGCTCGCCGGCACCGGCTCAAACTGCACCCGCGAGGCCGTCGAACTTACGAAGAAGGCCGACGCCGCCGGGGCCGACGCGATGCTCGTTGTCGCGCCCTACTACAACAAGCCCAGCCAGGAGGGCCTGTATCGTCATTTCAGCGCCATCGCCGAGGCCACGAAGAAGCCGATCGTGCTCTACTCGATCCCGGGCCGCTGCGGCATCGAGATCGCCGTGCCGACGGTGGCCCGCCTGCGCGCCGCGTTTCCGCATATCAACCACATCAAGGAGGCCGGCGGTTCCTGCGACCGCGTGGACCAGCTTCGCCAGGCCTGTGGCGACTCGGTCACGATCCTCTGCGGCGACGACAGCCTCACCCTGCCCTTCATCTCGCTCGGGGCGAAGGGCGTGATCTCCGTGGCCTCCAATCTCCTTCCGGCCGAAATCGCCAAGCTCTGCGAACTCGCACGGGCCAACAAGCTCACCGAGGCCCACGCCCTCCACCATCGCCTCCAGCCGCTCTTCAAGAACCTCTTCGTCGAGCCCAACCCCGTGCCGGCCAAATACGCCATGGCGAAGATGCGCCTGATCGGCTCGCCGGAGGTGCGGCTGCCGCTCTGCGAGCTCACGGAAGCCAATCGCGCCCTCCTCGACCAAACCCTCGCCGGCCTCGGCCTCTAAATACCATGGCGCAACCTCGTATCCTCATCAACGGCTCGAAGGGCCGCATGGGCCAGGCCCTCATCGCCTGCGCCAAGGAGGCGGGCCTCACCGTCGCCGCCGCGCTCGACGTGGGCGACGACCTCGCCGCCGCCCTGCCCTCCTGCGACATCGTCATCGACTTCAGCCACCACTCCGCGACCGCCAACGTGATCGACCTCTCGATCCGCCATGGCAAGGCGCTGGTCGTCGGCACTACCGGCCACTCCTTCGACGAGAAGAACCAGCTCGCCGCCCGCTCCGCCGCCGCGATCCCGACCGTCTGGGCCAGCAACTACTCGGTGGGCGTGAACGTGCTCTTCCACCTCGTCGCCGAGGCGGCCAAGGTGCTCGACGACAACTTCGATGCCGAGGTCGTCGAGATGCACCACCGCTTCAAGAAGGACGCCCCCAGCGGCACCGCCGCGAGCCTCCTTGAAATCCTGATGCGCGCCCGCGACCTCAAGGAATCCGACGTCCGCCACGGCCGCTCCGGCATCACCGGTGAACGCACCAAGCGCGAGATCGGCGTGCATGCGCTGCGCGGCGGCGACGTCATCGGCGATCACACCGTCATCTTCGCCGCGCTCGGCGAACGCGTGGAGCTCACCCACAAGGCCGGCGACCGCGCGATCCTCGCCCGGGGCGCGCTGCACGCCGCCCGCTGGGTGTTCGGCCGCCCGACCGGACTCTACGACATGCAGGACGTGCTCGGTCTCCGCCAATCCGGGATCACCCCATGATCGCCAGCCTCCGCGGTACCCTGCTTTCCACCACGCCGCTGCACGCGGTGATCGAAGTGGCCGGTGTCGGCTACGAGGTGAACATGCCCGTGACGACTGCGGAGAAGCTCCCGGCCGCCGGCCAGCCGGCATTCCTGCACACGACGGTGGTCTACCGCGAGGACTCGCAGGCGATCTACGGGTTCGCCAGCGCCGCCGAGCGCGACTTCTTCCGCCTGCTCATCGAGAAGGTCAGCGGAGTCGGCCCGAAGGTCTCGCTCGCGTTGATGAGCCGGCTCTCGCTGCCGTCGCTGCAAAGCGCGATCGCCGCGGGCGACGCCGATCTGCTTTCGAAATGCCCGGGCATCGGCAGCAAGACGGCCGAGCGCATCATCCTCGATCTGAAGGACAAGATGGGCGTCGTCTCGCACATCGTGCCCGCCGGGGCCGCCGGTCCTGGATACACGGGCACCGCCGCACCGACCGCCCTCGCCGATGCGCTGGCCGCGCTGCTCGCGCTCGGCTACCGCCCGCCGGAGGCCGACAAGGCCGTGCGCAAAGCCCAGGCCGCCCTCGGCGCCGACGCCACGACCGAAGCGCTCATCAAAAAAGCGCTCTCGTAGGTCGAGAGCGCTTCGCGCAGCACGGCAAGCGGGTTGCTGCCCGCGTCAGCGCTGGAACTGGAACGCCGTCGCATCGATTTCCTCGATGCGCATGGGCACCACCGGCACCGCCTCGTAAGGCTTCACATCCATCTGCGGGTCTCCGGATCCGAACGGCTTGGTAAGATCCACGGGGGTCGGTTGCAGCGTGAGACTTGCCGCCGTGAGACGGCTGAAGTCCACCGCAACATCCCGCCTCTGGGCGCCCCACGGATTGCGGAACCCGGCCGGATTGGCGTCAAACGCCACCGTCGTCGTATAGGGCACCATCTGCGGGGCGGAAGGCTGCTGCTGTGCGACGGATGGCACGGGGCCTTCCGGCGGAATCTGTCGCACGGCCACAAACACAACACAGGCCGCGAGCGCCCCGCTGGCCACCAGCGCGATCGACCGGAACCACTCGCCGCTCGCGCGGGGTCGCAGTTCGACGACTGCTCCTTGGCGGAAATGCGGCGCCGGCGCGGCCTCTTCGCGGAAGCGTTCGGCGAGCTCGGCGCAGGCGTTCTGCATCTGGCAGTATTGGCGGTAGATGCGGCGGCGCTCGGTCGAACCGGCGATCTCCCGTTCGAGGGCGGCTGCCTCCGCCGGAGGAAGCTCCCCGTCCAAGTAGAGGTTGAGCGATTCGATGAATTTTTCGTGTGTCATTTGAAGTCCTCCCCGAGCAGCTCCCGCAGGGCCTCACGGGCCCGCGCGATCCGGCTCTTCACTGTGCCTACGCTGATCCCGAGAATCCCGGCGATCTCCTCGTAGGAATGGTTTTGTACGTTGCGCAGGATCAGAATCTCCCGGTGTTTCTTGCCCAGCTTCTCCATGCTCGCGGCGACCCGCTCCGTGAATTCGGTGGTGACCGTGATATCGTCGGGGGTTTCGACCTCCGCGGGAATTATATCGGCCAGGGTCGCGCTGTCGCTGTCGTTGCCCAACGGCTGGTCGAACGACACGGTCTTGTCGCGCTTGCGCCGCCACCAATACCAGTAGCGATTCCGCGCCAGATTGGTCGCGATCTGATAGAGCCAAGTCGAGAAGGCGGCATCGCCACGGAAGTTTTCAAGCCCGCGATGGGCGCGGATGAACGCATCCTGGGTGACCTCCTCGGCGTCCTGCTGGTTGCGCAGGAGCTGATGGACCATCGAATAGATGCGGTCCCAATATTTGCGGACGACCTCGTTGAACGCGCCCTCGTCTCCGGCTTTGATCCGGTCGACGAGGATGCGATCGAGGGCAACTTCCTGGGCTCGGGTTGACATGCGTTCAACCTCGTTGCGACTGGCGTAATCCTTGAATGTTCCCACGGTGGTGCCCTTGGTTTCGATGCGGTGGCCGGGCACTTTCGTGTGGTCGCTCGTCGCGGTCAAGCGGTCGCCGGAAACGATGCCGGAGGCGGTTGGCAGGCTGTTGGTCACCGGCGGAGAACGGCGCGGAGGGACGCACCGCGGGCGGCGCGACGCGCGGTGCGACCGGTGCAGGGTTCGAGGAATGCCGACAACATGCCCCAACGTAGAGTGGCGCCGGCGTCGAAGGTTCCACGCCAGTACTCGCACCCCCAGAAACCCCGCGGTAATTTACGTGGAAAGTCGCCCGGTCCTTGGTCTCGATCTGGCGTTCCCCACGCTCGGAAACGTCTCTCGGGTGGCCAGCCAACCTGCGCCACCGTTCTCCCTCCCCTTTCCCTGTGTCCACTCCTTCGCCCGTCTCTCCCGCCATCCCACAATCGCCGTTCAACGTCCGTGAATTTGGCGCGCGGGGCGATGGCATCACTCCCGATACCGCCGCGATCAACGCCGCGATCTCCGCCGCCCATGCTGCCGGGGGCGGTACGGTCGAGCTGCCAGCCGGAGACTATCTGTGCTTTTCGATCCGGCTGCGCAGCCGCGTGGCGCTCCGGCTCGATGCGGGCGCCACGATCATCGCAGCCGATCCCCCGGCGCCGGGCGAACCCGGAGGGTACGACGCTCCCGAAGAGGGGCCTCCGAACCACTTCCAGGACTTCGGCCATTCGCGCTTTCGCAACAGCCTGCTCTGGGGCGAGGACCTCGACTCGGTTTCCATCTCCGGACCGGGGCGCATCTTCGGACGGGGTCTCAGCCGCGGCAACGGCCGGGTCTCGCTCCCCGCCGGCGTGGTCGCCCCCCAGCCGCCCGGGCACCTCCCCGACGTGCTTGAGGCGGACGGCCCTGTGGAGCCGATCGTCACCCCGGCCGCCGGTCCCTTCGGATATCCGCACGGCCGCGACACCTTGCCGGCCGGCGTGGGCAACAAGGCGATCGCCTTGCGCAGCTGCCGCAACGTCACCCTGCGCGACCTGACCATCCTCCACGGCGGCCATTTCGCGGTTCTCGCGACCGCGTGCGACAACGTCACTCTCGACAACCTCCTGATCGACACCAACCGCGACGGCATCGACATCGATGCCTGCAGCAACGTCCGCATCTCCAACTGCTCGGTCAATTCGCCCTGGGACGACGGCATCTGCATCAAGTCCTCAACCGGCGCCGGCGTCCTCCGCCCGGTGGAGAACGTGACCGTCAGCGACTGCTACGTCAGCGGCTTCGAGGAGGGCACGTTGTACGACGGCCGCCGTTCGCGCGTCATCCGGCACCGCGGCGGCCCCATCGGCCGGATCAAGCTCGGCACCGAGGGCAGCGGCGGCTTCCGCAATATCGCGATCACGAACTGCGTCTTCGAATACTGCCGCGGCCTTGCCCTCGAGCAGGTCGACGGCGGCGTGATGGAGGACATCGTGATTTCCAACCTCACCATGCGGGAGGTCATGAATGCCCCGATCTTCGTGCGGGTTGGCGGGCGCCTCCGGTCCCCTTCGGTCTGTGCCCCGCAACCAACCAACCGCATTGTCATCGCGCAGGTCGTGGCCTCGGAGGTCGCACCCGAACAAGGCATCTTCATCGCCGGCCTCGAAAACGCACCGGTGAACGACCTGACGCTCTCCTGCATCCACATCTCCTACCAGGGCGGGGCCCCGGCCGAGGCGGCGCGCCGGGAGATTCCGGAACTGCCCGCCGGTTACCCGGAACCCTATCTGTTCGGGATGTTGCCGTCGTGGGGTCTCTACGCGCGTCACGCGCAGGGACTGTCGGTGCGCGATCTCACCATCGACACGTTGGCGCCCGATGCCCGACCGGCCATCTGGCTCGAGGATGTCTGTGCCAGCGAGTTCGTCGGAGTGCGTTCCTCGCGGAAACTGGGGCGTGACGACTGGCGGGTGCGCGACAGTTGCGGGGTGCGCTTGCACGACACCGCCGGTACTGAGCTCGGCGATTCGAGCGGATCCTGAAGGCCCGCCCCCCACGTCTACGGCAGACGTTGCAGACCTTCCGCGCGGATCACCCAGGTGCCGTCGTCCGGAAAACCCGGATGCGCCGTGGTGCAGCCATCCCACCCGGCGACCATGAGCGCGACCGCCGCGAGGAACGCGCCGTTGGCCGGCAGATAGGCCGCGATTTCCCGGCGCCCAGCCGCCTGGTCGGCCTGGGCGCGGTCGCTGCCCTGCGGGCAATGGCCATTCGGCGCATAGCGGTTGTTCGGGCCATCGCGCAGCAACACCTCGAGCGCGACCTCCGGCCGGCCGAGGCGGGTCGCGGTCATCGCGATCATCGGGTAATCCCACCCCCAGATCTTCGTGCTCCAATCCCACCGTGCGAGGACGGCGTCGAGCGTGCGGTTCATCGTCTCGCGATCGACCGCTCCCGTCGGCGGCAGGAAGCCCCACGGCATGAGCATCGAAGGATGGTCGTGCCGGCTCGCCGGGTTGTCCCAGGTGTCGGGATTCGACTCGAGCGCGACGTACAGGCCGTCCTTCTGCGGCAGCGGTGACAGCTTCGCGAGGATCGTGTCCCACTCCGGGTTGCGCCCGAGCGCGGCCCGCACGCGCCAACGCTGTGCGGTCTCCAGCGCCCAGCGCCAGTAGGCGAGTTCGAAGCCCGGGTTGCGGCTTGTCGCCGGATCATGGATCTCCTGCGCAATCCACAACGGTGGCCCGAGCACATACCGGTCGCTCGCCGGATCGAAGGTCAGCATCGAGGCGAGGCACTCCGCGCTCTCGAACACCAGGTCGCGATACTTCGCGAGATTCTCCGCCGAGGGCGACTGACGCAGGAGCAGATGAGCGAGATGGATCGGGTGCGGCTGGTTCCAGACGATGAGCGGATTGCCGCCCGGGCTCTCGCGCCCTTCCGGCCCGACCATTTTCGCCCAACGCGCCCCGCGCAGCCCGCGATTCGCCGCGAGCGCCCGCGCCTCGGGCAATCGCGCGCGGTACCAATCCAGACTGCGCTCCGCCAACTCCGGCCGGCCCCAGAGAACAAAATGCGCCGCGTGCCACCAGAGCATCTCTGTGTGGTGTTTGCCGTACCAGGTATTGCACGTCAGCCCGCTTTCCTGCGGAGGAACTTCGCCCGCGCCCTGCACCGCCGTGAGGTAACGAGAGAGAATGATCCGCTCCTCGAGTTTCGGTGCGAGCGGGTTGGTGCTGCCCGAGAAATCCACCGCCGCCCCACCCTGCCAGAATTCCGCCCAGTGTTCGGCCGAGGCTCTCGCAACTCCGTCGACCATCGGATCCGCGTGCTCGCGCACATCTGCAGAGGGCCGCGCAGAGAACACCAGCGCCAGCCCCAGCACCGACCCGCCCCCATCGGCGGCCACGGTGAATTCATGCGCATCCACCTCCTGCAAAGCCCGGCTACTTGTAATATAATAGATTACATCCGCGATCCGCCGCTCGATGGTTCTCGGGGCGATCGCTTTCGAAAAATGGGATTCGGGATGCCCCCAGTCGAGCGCCGGGGTGTTCTTCACTCTCGGGTCGTGGCCGCGGGGCAAGGCCAAGCGCACGCGAAGTTTCCCCTGCTTCACGAGTTCCGATTCCAGCTGCACCGAAATCCGGTCGGAGTGCGGGTGACACGCGGTCGTCACCGCCACCGGCACGCCACCGAGTTTGAAGCGGCTGGTGACGATGCCGGTCCACAGATCGAGTGTCTGCTCTGGATCCTGGATATCCTCCGGCACGAGCGCGGAGCCGTCGGGTTTGTCCCACTCGAGCGAGAGCTGGCCAAGCGGATGCAGCCGCGGATTCCGCCGCAGCCAGTCGCCGGCCGGCGTCGCCATCCGCGTCGGATACGCCACCGTGCGGCCGTCGCCCTGCACGAAGTCCTGGTTGGTGTCGTCGAGTTTGAAGCCCTGCGGGTTCGGATCAGTCGTCCAGCACCAGCGCGCGAGGGTTTCGAGCGGGATGCCCTGCCGCCAGTAATGGTCGCCGAAGGTCTGCAGCCCCGTGACGTCCACCGTGAAAGCGAAGCCGCCGTTGCCGACCGTGAGCGGCTCGAGCGGATCCACCGCGCGCACGACAGGGTTGTGCCGCCGCACCAGCGCTTCGCGATCGATCGGCACGGCCGCCGGCATCACCACCGGCACCGCGTCGGTGCCCGGCGTGTACTGGAGGAAGTCGAAATCCGCGGCGCCCGCTCCGTCGCCGTAGCAGAACAACGCGACCCGAGCGCCCTTCCATTGCCCCGACTTCAACGGGATCGCGGCTCCGGTGTCGGTGTAGGTTACTCCGTCGAGACTGTACGCCAGCCGCGCGGCCGCCCCCTGGTACTCGCCTCGGAGCCAAAGCTCGCGCGCCTCGCCCAGCGGAGCCGTGCCCCCGTTCCAGAATAGCGTCCACCCAGCCGCCGTGCGTTCTACGCCCATGGGCTCGAAAATCTTGCCGCACTGAAACGCGAGTCCGGCCCGCTGCCCCGGCGCCAGCGCGGAGGCGTCGATCCGCGTCACGAACACACCGGTCTGACCCCAGAGTTTCTGCGTGAGCGTGTTGCGGGCGCTCGTGAGGTCCGGTGCCGGCCGGCCGTGCAGCCGCAGCCAACCGGGGCGCGCGGTGAGCGACCAAGCCTCTGTAACCGGATTATGGTTCCACTGCCACTGGGGCGCCAGCACCGCGACGTCGAACTCGTCCGCCACCTGCGGGTGCCGAACGGGGCCGCGCGTTGTCACGCCAGGGCTGCGGCCGCCGAGCACCGGTCGCCCGTTGTCGCCGAAGACCGGCCAGCCGTCCTGCCAACGCACGGGTTGCAAATGGCAGATGCGGCCGAGGTGTCCGGCGGATTTGTACCCGATGAACCATGACTCACCGTTGGCGAGTTCGACGATGCCGCCCTGATGCGGCCCGCCGTCGGGCACGACCACGCGACGCTCGTACGGGCCGCGGATGTCGCGCGCGCGCAACACCGACTGACCGCCAGTTTCCACACCGCCCTCGGGCAGCGAGAGGTAGTACCAGCCGTCGCGTTTGAAGAGTTTCGGTCCCTCGGCGACCGGACCGCGGTAGATCTCCACGCCGTCGTCGAGCAGCTGCGTGCCGTCGGGGCTCATCCGGTGCAGGAACAGCGGACCGGCGCCAAGCCGCCCACGCACGAGGTAGGCCTGCCCGTCGTCGTCCCAGAACGGGCACGGATCCTCCCATTGGTCGACGGCTTTCACCGTCACCGGACCGGTCCACGGTCCGGCCGGATCGGTGGCCGTCCAGAGAAAAAGCCCCTCGCGCGGCGTGCAGACGTAGAGATGAAAGACGCCGTTGTGGTGGCGCAGCGAAGGCGCCCACGTGCCCTCGCCGTAGCCCTGCATCTCCTCGTACTTCGCCGCCACCGGCAAGCGGTCGAAGACGCGCGTGAGCACCCGCCAGTTCACCAGATCCCGCGAGTGCAAAACCTGGATGCCCATGAAGTGGAACTCCGAGGCGACCAGATAGAAGTCGTTGCCGACCCGGATCACGTCCGGATCCGAGTAGTCGGCCGGCAGGATCGGGTTGCGAAAAGTGCCGTCGCCCTGGTCGCCCCACGGCAGTACGGGCTCCGCCCCGGAGAAAGACCGGAGCGCTAGCGCGAGAACCAGGACGAGGAGCCGACGCATGGTCACCGGAATAGGCGTCCTTCAGAGCGGCGCAACATAGCCGTCGCGTCCGCCGAGCCGGTCGCGGTGGCGGCGCACCATGAGCACGCCAAACCAGGCGATCCCGAAGAGCAGCGCCATCATCAGATTCAACAAACGGTAGCGGCCGCAGACCACCTCACCCACCAGCGGAATGGTGAGCGTGAAGCTCCAGTCCTTGAGCGCGTCGAACGTCCAGCCGACAAACGGCATCACGAGGGCACCAATCACCACCGATTGGATGATCGTGTTGGCCCCGGCGAGCTGGCTGTAACGCATCGGGTGGAAGATCTCCTGGGTCAGTTTCAGTTGGGCGACCATGATCGCCCAGAACGCGACTCCGGCGAGCAGCGTCGACCAGAGATAGGTCACCGGCCCGACCACGAAGAAGAACGACGCCGCGTAGCACAGGGTGATGACAACGAGCGCCCAGCGCAGGACATCGACAGAACCGCGCTTGTCGATGAGCCGGCCCATCGGATACGCCAGAAACACCCAGGCCAGCATCGGCCAACTCCGCAAACGGCCCACCTCCCCCAGATCCATGCCGAGCTCTTCGCGGGGAAAGAACACCACGTAGGCCGAGAGTCCGAGATGCACACTGTAGAGGCAGGTCCGCACGAAGTACGTCCACAGATAGACCGGGTGTCGGAAGGATTCGCGTACGAAGGTCTTCGTGGCCTCGCTGAAGCGGGACCAGAGCGGCGCCTTGGCGGCGCCCAGCTCCTGCACGGTGGTCTCGACCTCCGGGTAGCGTCCTTCGCGCACGAACCAGCAGATCGCGAGGAAGCCCACGAGATTCAGCACCGCGATTCCGACGAAGATCGGGCGGCTGTGCGTCTCCGCGTACCCCAGCAACCAGTAGTTGATCGCAAATGTGCTCAGGGCGCCGAAGAGCCGGAACAACGAAAGGAAAAGTCCCATCTGGCTGTCCGGAACGACGTCGCGGACCAGCCCGAAGAAGGTGACGTTCGTGGCGGTCTGCACCGCGCGGTAGAGGAAGACGAAGAGCGCGAAGGTCGCCACCACCGAGGTCACCGGAAGCAGCCCGAGCACCCCGCCCAGGCCGGCGCGCTCCATCCAGTGGGCGAACTCCGGCGAGAAGGGCGTGAGCGCGAGAAAGATTGAGACGAACGGGATCGTGAGGAAAAGGATCGGGATCCGGCGCCCCCAGCGTGTGCGCAGCCGGTCGGAATAGTAACCGAGCGGCGGCATGATCAGCGCCTGGAGCACCATGTTGAACGTCACGATGATCAGGCCGATCGCGGTATTCGAGGCGCCATGCGCCTTGAGGATGACCGGCAAAAGCGTCGGCTCGATGTTGTCGATCAGGGTGAAGACCACATCGCCCCACAGGAGCCAACCGAACACGCCGAAGAGGCCGCGACGGTCGTAGGTCAAGGTGCCGGCACGGTAGAGCGGCTTTCCGGAGGCGGCGGAAGTCGGTTGGGCAGACGGAGGCATGGGAGGCGGTTGCGAGGGAGCTTCGGCGGGGTTGGAGAGGGAATGGCGAGGTGAGGCGAGGACGGCAAACCCGCCCGGGCGCGGAGTGCACAAGACCCGACATCCTGTCCCCCGGGAACACGATGTCGGGCCGACAACACCCGGGGAGCGCGAGGGACGATCCTCGCCCTCCCCTACTGCAAGGCTCCTAGAACTCGAACACGGTCGTGAGGCGGACGTTCATGCCCGGCGCCGTGGTGATGCCGGTGCCAGAGACGCGCCCGCCCGCCACCGAGATGTAACCCTTCTTGTCGAAGAGGTTGTCGACGTTCAGGCGGGTGACGAGGGACTTGCTCCAGCGGTAGGAGACGCTGGCCGTGGTGAGGTTCTGCGGCTCGAGGAAGAAGCTCGTTTTGCCGACGACGTTGAGCACCGTGTAGTTGATCGGCACATCACCGGCCCGGCGGCCCACGTGGCTCACGCCGAGGGTCAACCCGAGGCCCTTGAGCGAGCCGTCGGTGAAGCGGTAATTGAGCATCAGGCCGGCGGTCTCGTCGGCCACCCCGCGGACATGGCGGCCGAGCGAGTCGCGCATCTTGAGGCTCGCGTAGGTGGCGATCGCGGACAGGTTCGGGGTGATGGCGCCCGCGACCTCGAGCTCGAGGCCGTGGTTGCTGAGGTCGGACACGAGCTGCTCGGGCGCGGTCGGGTCGGTCTGGCGGGCCGGGTTCGGGACCGTCACGTTGGTCTGGTCGATCTTGAACCAGGCGCCGTTCACCGAGAGTTTCTGGTTGAAGAACTCCGTCTTGAAGCCGGCCTCGTCCTGCACGCCGTCGCGCCAGAGCGGGGCGTTGTTGGCGATCACGGGCGAGGAGTTGGTCGAGTGGCTGTAGTAGAGCGAGAGGTTCTTCGTGACCTTGAACAGGGCGCTGGACGACCACATGACCTTGCTGTCGACGAGGCGTCCGGTCTTGGCGTTCGTGAGGCCGTTCCACGCGCGGGTGATCGTCGAGTAGTTCAGGAGCCCACCGGTGAGGTAGAGCCGGTCGTCGAAGAACCCGAAGCGCTGGTTGATGAAGATCTGGCGGTTCTCGTAGGAGCTGCCGTTGCGGTACGAGAGAGCGGCCGGATAGGCCGGGTAGACGTAGGCGTCCGGTTTGCCCAGATCGATCAGGATCGAGCCGTTGGGCGTATTCTTGTTCCGGGTATCGGCTTTCTGGTAGGTCAGCGCCAGGCCGGCGACCGTCTGGGAGCTCACCTCGCCGAACTGGTAGTTGGCCACGGCGTCGGACTGGAGGCTGCCGGTGCGTCGGGTCGTCCACTGCTTGTCGCCGCGTGCCGGGATGGCGCCGGGATTGAAGAACGCCGAGTAGGTCGAGACGTAGCGGTTCGAGGTCGCATTGTGGGGCAGCGACGTGTTCGCGAGCGCCCAAGTGTAGTCCTGGGTCAGTTCGCCGGTGTAGGGATTGTAGCGGTTGCTCAGCCCGGGCGTGCCGAGAAATTGCTGGTCGGAATCCTCATAATAGTAGCGACCGTTGGCCGCCACCCGGACGCTGATGTGCTGGTTGACGTTGGTGGTGAGCGTGGCGAACAGATCCGCGCTGCGGGTGCCCACATGGCTCCACGGCTGGATGCCGTTGAGCGCTTTCCTGCTGATGCCCGGCGCGAGGTACGGCTTCTTGGTGGTGGCCGTCACATTCGGGTCCAGAATCAACAGCGGCTCACGGAAGATCCATTGCTCGGCGCCGACGAACTTCACCGTGAGCAGGGTCTTGTCGGTGATCTTCCATGACCACATGGGGGCGAGCACCTTGCCCTTGATCTTCGCGTCCGAGGACGAGAAGCGCCGTGAATCCTGGAAGGAGCCGATGAAACGGTAGGCCATGCTGTCGTCGGTTCCGAAGGGGCCGCTCAGGTCGACCGTGACCTTCTGCGCGTCGTACAGGCCGACCTGCGCCGCGAGCATCCCGCGCTGCTGGAAAAGCGGCGACTTCGTGACGACGTTGATCGAGCCGCCGGGCGCGCCGGCGGGCGAAAGGATGGCGTTGGGGCCTTTGGTGACTTCAAGGCGCTCGATCACCGCCTCCGCGATGTTGTCGGCGTCGGCCGACTGGAGGAAGTTGTCGACCGTGCGGGCACCGTTCTGGGTCTCGAACCCGCGGAGGATCATGCGGTCCTGGAACTGAATACCGCGGCCCTCCTGCACGCCGGCCACATAGCGAGCCACGTCGAAGATGCGGCCCGGGGCGATATCGTCCATCAGGTCGCGCGTGATGACGGTGAGCGAACTGGGCGTGTCGATCAACGGCGCGCGGACCCGCAACGCCGAGATCGCATCGGCGGAGCGGTAGCGATCCTCCGACTGGGTGGAGACGGTGAACTCCGGAAGGACGACGACATCCTCTTCGGCGGCAGCGGCAGCAGGCGAAGGTTCGTTCGACTGCGCAAACGCAGCGGCCGAGGCGGAAAGCAGAACACAGGCGAGCGGGACGAGCCGCTGGGCAGGGGTTACAGAGCGCATGGGTAATCGGGGTTTGGGTTCGCGGCCGCTTCGGGCGGACCGGACTCGAACGTTCCGCCCGGCGGCAGTGGTGCCGTCGCGCGTCGCGTTCGAGAGGTTGGGTTTCTTGCAGGTCAGCGCGGGGAAGGCCGACGTGGCGATGTGAGCCCAACGGCCGCGGCACAGCCAGCGCCCGGCGAGTTTCCACGTAAAATGCGTTTGCCCGCCCACCCTCCCCTGTTTCGCTGC
>JAHFTC010000083.1:15536-18319 GCA_023269585.1 Opitutaceae bacterium | reverse complement strand
TGGCGGATCTTGCCGGCGTCGCCCTCAAGCCACTGCGGGGCCTCGGGCAACTGGAGTGTGCAGGCCTCCAGCACCGGGTCCATCGCCCGCACCGCCTCTTCAACGAGCGCGCAGACCTCGAAGGGCGCGGGCGTGAGCGACAGGTCGCCGCGGTCGATGCGGGAAAAGTCGAGCACATCGTCGAGCATCGAGCGGAGCTGCTCGGCGCAGCCGGAGAGGACCCGCACGAAGTTGCGCTCGCGCGCGCCGATCTCGGAGTCGTGCAGAATCGCGCAGATGCCGACGACGCCGTTGAGCGGGTTGCGGATCTCGTGGCTGATGCTGGCGAGGAATTCCTCCTTGGCGGCGTTGGCCTTGCGCAGCTGGGCGGTGCGCTGCTCGACCGCGGCCTCGAGTTCGCGCTTCTGCCGCAGGAGGTGGCGCGTGCGCCACCGCGCCACCGCCCAGAGCGCCGCCGCGAGCGCGGCGAACTCGAGCGCCAGCGCCCACGGCCGCAGGAACCACGGATACGGGCGCACCACGGTGAGCTCCCGCCGCTCGACGAGGCCCTGGCGTTCGAACTCGAGGGCGAGCCGGTTTTGTCCCCACGAAACAGGCACGGAGAGCGCCACGCCGGGGCGGGTCGGGAGCCAGGTGCCGTTGGCCAGCTGCACGCGGTGCGTCGTGGCCGGGGCGGACGGCGGCTGCCAGTCGCCCGGGGTGAGCGTCGCGGTGTCCGCCGCCTCCCGGGGCAGGACGAGGCGGGTGCCGCGATCGCCGTCGCCCCAGCGCCATGTCGCGGCCGGAGGCGCGGCCGGCCGCAGTGGCATCCGGATCTCGACGACACCGTGCCGGCCCGCCACCTGGAGGCGGCCGGCGGACGCGGCCACCATCTCGGCATCGACCTCGGCCAGGCCCGGGACCTCGAGCGGCAGCCAGCTGCCGCCGGCGGACCAGACGAGCACGGGCGGCTGGTCGGGACGGGTGACGAGCACCGCCAGTTGATCCGCAAACTGGGTGCCGTCGGCCAGGCACACGTCGACGAGGGCCGCGTCGCGGGGGTTGCCAAGGGGAAGGCGGAAGGTGCCACCGAGCGCGGCTTCGCGGACGTTGCCGTCCCAGAACAGGAGGCAGAGACGGTCGGGCGCGAGACGGCGCACGCGGGCTCGACCGGTGCCGATCTTCTCGCGGAACTGCCCGTCGGGCCCGATGACGCGGACACCGTCGGCATGCGTGCCGACGTGGAAGGCGTTCGCATCGGCGGCGAGCGAGGTGATGCTGCTCGGGAGCGAGGCGACCACGGGGGTGACGGCCCCTGGCGGGGCGACGAGCACGATGTTGCTGTAGGCCACAGCGGTGGCGCCGAGACAGACATCGAGCCCGTTGATGAAGCGGGTGGGCAGGTCGATCGTCCGTTGGCCAAACCGGAGGGTGTGATTGACGATCGTGGCGCCGGCGGTGGACGGCCACAGGGTGCCGGTCGGGGAGGGGGCGATCTCGCCGCAGTCGATCATGCCGCGGAGCGTGACGAGGCGGGCGCCGCCGGGTTCAGCTTGGAGGTGCAGGAGGTCCGCGTCGTCGAAGGCGGCGTGGCGGATGTTGTCCGGCGACTCGATGGAGCAGGCGCCGCGGGAGCCGCCGATCAGGAGTGATCCGTTGTCGCGCAGGACGGTGTAGCAGGCGCCGATCCCTTCCCAGCGCCAGGCGGGAGTTTCGGCGCCGATATGGTAGGAAACGAGCCCGCGCCAGAACGTGGCGCAGGTGATCGAGTCGCCGTCGCGCGCCGCGCCGACCAGACCGGATTCATCGAGGAGGGCGTGGGCCGCCGCGGGAGGAAGCAGGGTTCGGCCTTGGTCGTCGAGGATGCCGGCGGGAGTGAACCAAAGTCCGTCGAGGAGGCGGCGGCTGCCGCGGAGCGGGGGATCGGGCAGGCCGGTGGCGGGCCCGAGTCCGCCGTCGCGCCAGACGAGCGCCTCGGGCTCGGCCGCGAGGACCAGCACCTGGTCCTGCCAGCGCCCCAGCGACGGGGAGGAGCGGGGCGCGGCGGTGAGAATCTGACGGGCGGCTCCTTGGGGTGTGACGAGCCAAAGGCCGGCCGGGCCGGCGACCAGCCAGCCCTCGGGCACCGGTTGCGCCTCGGTGATCTGCGTCGTCACAGCGCTCAGCGGTTCGAATCGGCCGGTTTCGACGAAGCCGGTGCTGCTGCCGACGACGAGCACCCGCCCGTGGGCCGGGGTGATGGCCTGGACCGGGCTGCCATTCGGCGTGGGGACCGTGGTCCAAGCTCCGGCGGGCACGCCCAAGGCGACACCACCCTCGAAACCCACCGCGAGGCGCCCGTCGGGCAGCCGGGCGAGCGACCAGACGGCCTTGCCTCGGAGATTTTCGGGCAGGGCGATCGGGACCGACAGCGGTGCATACGGCACGGCACCGATCCCCGGAGTGCTCAGGAAAACCAGCCACAAAACCACCCGAATCCACGTGGGGCAGTGCATGGTGAAAGGGGGGGAACGATCAGTGGGCAAGAAGGGCGCGGCAACCGATTTCTCGTAGCGCCATGACAAAGACCCTTCTTCAACTCTGCGTTGCCGGTCTCGCCGGCTTCTGCTCTTTTGCCAGCCCGCAAACTGCCTCGTCGATTTCGGCCGCGCCAACACCGGCGTACGAGCAAACGCCCGGCTCGAACGGCCGGGAGATCATCCTCTCCGGGGCCGCCGGATCGTCCAGCGGTGACACGTTCGCCTACGAACAGCCGCCCTGCCCGCCGCCCCGTCCGAACGGCGGGGAGATCATCATCCGCTCCC
>JAHFTC010000083.1:0-15526 GCA_023269585.1 Opitutaceae bacterium | reverse complement strand
ATGGTATCGCTCACGGCATTGAGGTTCGGCGCTGTGTTCGCCGAGCAGGGTGGCCCGATCGACCGGCTCGACACCGGGGAGTTTCCCGTGCTGGGCCGGCCCTTTTGGCTCGCCAACGCGTTCCTGCGGGAGGCGTTGGTGGTCGGCAAGGTGGCTCCGGCGGTCTTCGGGCTGGCCGATGGCTCCGGGCTCGCGGCCACACCGGTGGCGGCCAGCCGGCTGGCGATCGCCGAGGCGCTCGAGCGCTGGGCGTATCTGGCGGTGTTTGACGGACCGCGGGCGGCGACCTTCGGCTTCCACGAGGACTGCAGCTCGAACGGCATGGCGGCCTCGGCGGGGTTGTTCGGCCGGCAGGCGCAGATGCTGGCCCGAGCGGAGGCAATCAAGCACCACACGCTGGTCTCCTGGTGGGACGGACGCCTGCCCGCCGAGCCGATCCCCTCGCCCTTTCCCGGCGTGGAGGTGGTGCGGCTGCACCACGAGGCCGGGCCGGGCGAGGTCGTGCTGTTGTTTCGCCGGACCCGCACCGGCTACGCCTACGGGCATGCCTACGGCGCGGCGCTCGGCGCGGCGCTGCGCCAAGCGGCGCTGGAACTCGCGCGCTCCGAACAGGTGCTGGCGGCCTACCGCGTCATGGGGGCGCTGGTGGCCCCGGCGAATTTCTTCGAGCGCCGCGTGCTGCATTTCGCGGGCGAGGAGGGTGCCGAGGCGTTCAGCCGGCGGCTGCTCGCCAAACCCTTCAAGCCGTCGCTGCCGTTCCGCACGCTGTTCGACGGCGAGATCCCCGGCCCGTGGGCACGCTGGGCGACGGTGTGGCGGTGCTGCCCGCTGATGCCCACGGCGGAGTACCTCGATCCCGACTCCGACTTCTTTTTCTGGTGACGCTTGCGGGGGATGCGCGCCGGCTGCGGGCGCTCGACTGTGGGGTGAGCGCCTTCGTCGGCCGGGCGTGTCCCCCGCCTCGTCCGCGGCGTGCCGGCGCTCTGGGGCGGATGGCGGAGGCGGCGCGAGGAGTGCACTGCGGCCGTCCCGATCTGCGGTCTCGCCGCAGCAAAGGCGGTTGTGTCCGCGGCGGCGAACCCTGTGGGCGGGCCGCGGCGTGGTGGCCAAGAATGCCCTTGTCGCGCGCGGCGCGGCGTCCCGATACTGCGCCTTCAATCTTACCGCCATGCTCGACCCGAAGATCCTCCGCGAGTCCCCCGACACCGTCCGCGACGCCATTCGCAAGAAGGGCAACGACTGCGACATCGACGCCGTGCTCGCGCTCGACACCGAGTGGCGCACCGCCTTGGCCAATGTCGAGAAGCTGCGCGCCGCGCAGAAGGCAGCCAACAACGACATGGCCAAGCTCCCGAAGGGCTCCCCGGAGTTCATCGCCAAGGTGGGCGAGATGAAGGCCGTCTCCGCCCAGGTGAAGGAGCAGGATCTCAAGCTCAAGGAGATCGAAGCCCAGTGGGCGAAGGCGATGCTCACCGTGCCGAACATCCCGCACAGCTCCGTGCCGGTCGGCCGCACGCCCGAGGAGAACGTGGTCGACTTCACCGCCGGCGACGTGAACGCCGTCTCCCCCGTCGCCAAGCCGCACTGGGAAATCCCCGGCTTCGACAAGGTCATCGACTTCGGCCGCGGTTCGAAGGTCACCGGCGCGGGCTTCCCGTTCTACGTGGGCGACGGCGCCCGGCTCGTGCGCGCGTTGCTCCAGTTTTTCCTGACCGAGGGCGCCGCCAACGGCTATACCGAGGTCGCCCCGCCGATCTTCGTCAACACCGCCAGCGCCACCGCCGTGGGCCAGCTGCCCGACAAGGAAGGCATGATGTACAAGACCGTCGACGACGACTTCTACGCCGTGCCGACCGCGGAGACGCCGCTGACCAACTTCTTCCGCGACGAGATCGTCGAGGAGGAGGCGCTGCCGATCTATCGTTGTGCGTACACGCCGTGCTTCCGGCGCGAGGCCGGCAGCTACGGCAAGGACGTGCGCGGGCTGAACCGCCTCCACCAGTTCGACAAGGTCGAGCTGCTCAAGTGGGTGCATCCGACGCAGTCCTACAGCGAACTCGACAAGCTCCGCGACGATGCCGAGCGCCTCCTCGTGAAGCTCGGCCTGCCGTACCGCCGCTTGCTCATGTGCACCGGCGACCTCGGTTTCTCGCAGGCGAAGAAGTACGACCTCGAGGTCTGGGCCGCCGGCCAGAAGCGCTGGCTGGAGGTCTCGAGCTGCTCGAACTTCGAGTCGTTCCAGGCGCGGCGCGCGCAGATCCGTTTCCGCAACAAGGAGACGGGCAAGCCCGAGCTCGTGCACACGATCAACGGCTCCGGCCTCGCCGTGCCGCGCGTGCTCGCCGCCCTCCTCGAGAACAACCTCGAGGCCGACGGCCGCGTGCGGATCCCCGAGTGCCTGCAGCCCTGGTTCGGCAAGAGCCACCTCGTTTTCGCCTGACGGCGAAAACGAACGGCTGAAGCCAGAGCGAAGAACGCAGAGGTCCGGAGGCGGTTGCCTTGCTGTAGCGCCATTCGGGCGATGACCCCGGCCGCAGACTCGTCCATCGGGAACTCACGGACTCGGGAACGGGCGCCGCCAACGGATCGGCCTGTGGCCCGGTGCTTCAGCCCGGGCTTTCCGGCGTAGCTGGATCGCGCAGCGATTCAGTCGCCGAACCCCGGAGACGTGGGACCGCTGATGGACGCAGCCGCGGAGGAGGTCACGGAGACCGGAGCCGGTGTTTGCTGGCGGGCGGAGCGCGCAGCGGCGTGGTGAACCCGAGCGCGGAGCATGAGCTCTGCTCTTTCGTGCGTTTGCCGCGTTGGACCTTTCGCCGGGGTTGCCAATGGAGTTGCGCCAGCTGCCGGCTCCACTCTGGAATGCTAGGCGATGAATCCGCCGGCCTTTCCCGACTGGAACGTCGCCGCCGATGCGCTGCACGCGGCGTTTCCCGTGGCGCGCTGGCCGGAGCGGGTGCGGACGTGGCTGGCGACGGAGGCAGGCGGCGATGAGCCGTGGTGCGTGGCGCTCTCGGGCGGAGCGGACTCGGTGGCGGTGCTGCTGACGCTCGTCGCGTGCCGCGACGAGCTAAGGCGGAACGCAGAATGGAGAATGCAGAACGGAGAATGCGGATTGCGGAATGACCGTGGCGCGGTGCTTCAGCCCGCGCCGGCGGACAGTGCCGAAGCCCAACTGCGCGGGCTGAAGCACCGCGCCACGGCGGAATCCGTGCGGGCTTCTGAAATCCGCAATCCACAATCCGCGATCCGCAATCGGGTAGCGCCGTTTGTGGCGCTGCACTTCAACCACCGCCTGCGCGGGGCGGCGGCGGAGGGCGACGAGCAGTTCTGCCGCGAGCTGTGTGCGGCGCTGGGCGTGGAGTTGCGTGTCGGCGCCGCGGACTGGCCGGCGGGCACCGCCGTCTCCGAGGCGCAGGCCCGCGAGGCGCGGTTCACGTTCTTCGACCGAACCATGCGCGAGGTCGGCGCGCGGGCGCTCTGGCTCGGGCATCAGCGTGACGACGTGGTGGAGACGATGCTGCTGCGGCTGAGCCGAGGCAGCGGGACGCGGGGTCTCGCGGCCCCGCGGCCGGTGCAGCGCTTGGCCGATGGCACCGTGCGGCTGCGTCCGCTGCTCGACGTGCCGAAGGCGGCGATCGTCGCGGTGTTGCGCGCGGCCGGCGTGCCGTGGCGCGAGGACGAGTCGAACCGCGGCGACGGCTATTTCCGCAATCGGCTGCGCAACCGCGTGGTGCCCGCGTGGCGGGAGGCGGCACCGGTGGACCTGGCGGCGGCGGTGGCGCGGTCGCGGGCGTTACTGGAGGAGGACGACGACGCGCTGGAGGCGTGGGTCGACCGTATCCTTCCGGCGGAGCTGAGTGAGACCTTGCCGCTGGCCGACCTGCGTGCGGTGCCGGTGGCGGTGACGCGCCGGGCGCTGCACCGCTGGCTGGGCGCGCGGGAGCTGGGCGAGGCGCTCGCGAGCGCGGCGTTCGAGGAGCTGCTGGCGGCGGTGCGGGCGGGGCGGCCGGCGAAATTGAGCGCGGGTGAGCATGGTTTTTTGGAGACGGATGGCGGCGTGTTGCGCCTCGGCGAGCCGGAGGTGCCGGCGCCGGAGTGGGGCGGGGTGGCGTTGGCCGTGCCGGGTGAGGTGGGGCTGCCGGATGGCGCGCGCGTGCAGGCGGTGCAGGTGGCGTTGGATGCGGAGTTGTACGGGCGCATCTGCGCGGGGGAGTTCGATGACGGGCGCACGGCGTTCGTTGCGCTGATGGATACTGAGGGTGGGTTTTCCATTCGGAGCTGGCGGGCCGGTGATCGCTACCGGCCGCTCGGGGCCGCGGGCGCGCAGAAGTTGCAGGATCAGTTCGTCAACCGTCGGGTGCCGCGGGGGTTGCGCGGGCGGCTGCCGGTGGTCTGCGCGTTGAGCGGTGGGATTATCTGGGTGCCCGGTCTGCCACCGGCGGATGAAGCGAAGCTGCTGGATGGAACGCGGGTGGCCGTTCAATTGACATATCTCCCCGCCGTCTCACTGTCCGCCTCCTCCGGTCATGTCTGACAACGAAAATTCCAAACGCCGCCCGCTCAAGAATTCACGTCCCGAAGGCTTCCCGATCAAGACGCTGTTGATCTGGGCGATGGTCATCGGGCTTGCAGTCGCGGTCCTCACGATTCCGCAGGGCAGCAAGGCCGCGCCGGTGCGACTGAACATCCAGGAGGTGGTCGAACTGGCGGAAAAGGGCGAGGTGCAGGAAGGCACCATCAAGGCCGACCCGACCGGCGGACCGTTCTACACGGTGATCACGGGCGAGTTCAAAACCGCGCAGAAAAATGCCGAGGGCATCGAGAGCAAGCACTTCGCCGCCGCCGGCCGCTTGATCGACGAGAGCATGGCGCGCCTCCAGGCCACCCGCGTCTTCAAGGAACCAGCGGCTGAGACGTGGCTCTCCGGCCTGCTCACGAGCCTGATCCCCTTCGTGGCGATTCTCGCCGTGCTCTATTTCCTCTTCATGCGCCAGATCCGCGCCGCGGGTCGGGGCGCGCTGAATTTCGGCAAGAGCCGCGCCAAACTCCTCACGCGTGATCGCGACAAGGTGACCTTCAAGGATGTCGCCGGTTGCGACGAGGCGAAGGAGGAGGTCAGCGAGGTCGTCGAGTTCCTCAAGGACCCGAAGAAATTCCAGAAGATGGGCGGCCGCATCCCGAAGGGCGTGCTCATGGTCGGGCCCCCGGGCACCGGCAAGACGCTGCTCGCCAAGGCCGTGGCCGGCGAGGCCGACGTGCCGTTCTTCTCGATCAGCGGTTCCGACTTCGTGGAGATGTTCGTCGGCGTCGGCGCGAGCCGCGTGCGCGACATGTTCGAGCAGGGCCGCAAGAACGCCCCGTGCCTGATCTTCATCGACGAAATCGACGCCGTGGGCCGCCAGCGCGGCGCCGGTCTCGGCGGCGGCAACGACGAGCGTGAACAGACGCTCAATTCGCTGCTCGTCGAGATGGACGGTTTCGACACCACCGAAGGCGTCATCATCATCGCCGCGACCAACCGGCCCGACGTGCTCGACAGCGCGCTGCTGCGCCCGGGTCGTTTCGACCGCCAAGTCTTCATCGACCTGCCGGACATGATCGGCCGCGAGCAGATCCTCCGCGTGCACGCCAAGCGCATCCATATGGCCGACGACGTCGACCTCGCCGAGTTCGGCCGCGCCACCGCCGGGCTCTCGGGCGCCGATCTCGCCAATCTCCTCAACGAAGGCGCGCTGCTCGCCGCCCGCCGCAACAAGAAGAAGGTCGAGCGTATCGACATCGAGGATGCCCGCGAGAAGATCCTCTTCGGCCGCGAACGCCGGCGGATGATGGACGAGGAGGAGAAGCGCATGACGGCCTGGCATGAGGCCGGCCACGCCCTCATCGGCGCCGTGCTCGAGGACGACAAGAGCCAGCTCCACAAGGTTACCATTCTCCCCCGCGGTCGTTCGCTTGGCATGGCGATGTACGTGCCGAAGAAGGAAGTGCTGAGCCTCGGAAAAAAACAGATTCTCAACCGCATCGCGATGGCGCTGGGCGGCCGCATCGCCGAGGAACTCGCCTTCGACGACATCTCCAACGGCGCCTCCAGCGACATCCAACAGGTCACCAAACTCGCCCGCCACATGGTGTGCGACTGGGGCATGAGCGGCATGGGGCCGATCGCCTACGGAGAAAACAGCGACACGATCTTCCTCGGCCGCG
Source organism: Opitutaceae bacterium (assembly GCA_023269585.1). Classification (GTDB taxonomy): domain Bacteria; phylum Verrucomicrobiota; class Verrucomicrobiia; order Opitutales; family Opitutaceae; genus CAJCBL01. The sequence continues at coordinate 9,319 of JAHFTC010000083.1, read as the reverse complement.
AAATCTCGCGGGCGGAAAACTTCAGCGAGGACACCGCGCGCAAGATCGACGCTGAAGTGCGCTCGATCGTCGACGAACAGTACATCCGGGCGACCGCGATCCTCAAGGAGCGCCGCGCCGCGCTCGACGGCATCGCCGAGGCGTTGCTCCAGTACGAGACGATCGAGGGCAAGCACGTGATGGAGATCATCAAGGAGGGCCGCATCCTCTCGCCGGTCATCCACACGCTGCCTCCGGTTCTTGATGACAAGCCGGCGAAGCCGGAGGGGGACAAGAAGATCTCCTCCACCGATCTGCCCGCCGCCGGGGCCGCGCCGTCGCCGGCCTGAGCGCAACGCACAGCCTGAATCGCTTTCGAGCGGCGCGGACTCCGGTCCGCGCCGCTGCTGTTTTCTGTAGGCCACCGCGGTGAGGTGGCCCAGGGGCAGCTGAGTTCCGGAGACGACAGAAGGTAACGAAGGCAACAACTTCGCGTTGTCGGCCGGAGCTGCTTCGGTCATCGCATGACGCTTCGCATGAGCGCACCTCGCCCGATCTCCTTCTCCGCCTTCGGCCGCCGCGTGGCGCCCACCGCGATCGCGCGGCTCATGAGCGCGGCGCTGGAGAATCCGCGGCTGCTGTCGCTGGCTGTCGGTTTCACCGACAACGCCACACTGCCGGTGGAGCCGTTCCGCGCCGCGGTCGAGGCGCTCACGCGGCGCCCCGGCGCGCCGGAGTATCTCCAATACGGCACCAATCCCGGCCGGCCGCTGCTGCGCGAGCGCATCGCGGCGCGGATCTCCCGCGCGGAGGGCTGGCCGGAGGGCCGCGTCGCCGCCGACCAGATCCTCGTCGGCAACGGCTCGCAGCAGATCCTCCATCTCGCGGCCGAGGTGTTGTGCGATCCCGGCGACATCATCCTCCTCGACCGCCCGAGCTACTTTGTTTTCCTCGAGTTGCTGCGGGGGCTGGGCATCGAGGCGCGCACGCTGCCGGTCGACGCCGCGGGACGCCTCGACTTCGCGGCCTTGGAGGTGGCGATCGGCGGCTGGCGCACGAGCGGCGAGCTGGCGCGGATCCGGGGCGTGTACTTCGTCAGCTACTTCTCGAATCCTTCCGGCCGCACGCTCGGAGCGGACGAGAAGCGCGGGCTGGCGCGCGTACTCGCCGCGCATGGTCTGGTGGTGCCGGTGATCGAGGACGCCGCGTACCGAGAGATGGGATTCGCGGGTCCCTCGGCGGTGCCGAGCGTGCTCGCGTTGGAGGAGTGGGTGGCGTTTCCGCGGCTCTACGCCGGGACGCTCACCAAGCCGTTCGCCACCGGGTTGAAGATCGGATACGGCTGCTGCACCGACGAGACCTGGCGGGCGAAGATGCTGCACGCGAAGGCGGGGCAGGATTTCGGCTCGGCCAACTTCAACCAGTCGGTGCTGGAGGAGGTGCTTGGCAACGGCGCGTTCGACGCGCACCTGGGCCGGATCCGCGCCGGCTACGCGACGAAGATGCAGGTGCTCCATGAGGCGTTGCTGGCCGGCGGGCTGGCCGGGGCGGGCTGGCGCTGGCAGCGGCCGGAGGGCGGCCTTTACCTCTGGCTGACCGCGCCCGCGGAGCTCGATCTTGGCGGGGACGGGGCGTTCTTCCGCGCATGCGTCGAGACGGGAGTGCTCTACGTGCCCGGTGAGCTCTGCTACGGCGATGCGCCCGAGCGCAACTGCGCGCGGCTTTCCTTTGGCGTGTTGGCGGAGGCGGATCTGCGCGAAGCCGCACGGCGGTTCTGCGCGGTGGCGCAGCAGCAGCGCGGGTGAGCCCGGAAGACGCTGTCGTCCGCGGGGTTTTGGGGTGAACGGCCCGCGGGGCGGTTCACCCGAATGGGGGAGTTGCGGAACCGGCGGCGGCGCGTTCTGTCCGAACCGCGGTCCCTACCCGGACCTTCAACACAACCCGTAACCTGTTCTGCCATGAATCCACTGCGTCTGCTCTGCGTGGCGGCCTTCGCCGCTTGCTCGACTCTGCTCGTTTCCGCCGCCGATCGTCCCGAGGTGGGCAAGCCCGCCCCCGACTTCACCCTCACCGATTCCAACGGGAAATCCCACAGCCTGTCCGCCTTCCGGGGCAAGGTCGTCGTGCTCGAATGGATCAACCACGGCTGTCCCTTCGTCGTGAAACATTACGCCTCCGGCAACATGCAGCGCACGCAGCAGGCGGCCGCCGCGGACGGCGCCGTATGGTTGTCGATCTGTTCGTCCGCGCCCGGCAAGCAGGGCCACCTGAGCCCGGCGGGGTGGAACAAGACCAACGCTGAGAAGGGCGCCGCGCCGGCCGCGGTGCTACTGGACGAAGCGGGCAAGGTGGGCCGGCTCTACCACGCGACCGCCACGCCGCAGCTTTTCGTGATCGATGCCGCCGGCACGGTCGTGTATTCGGGCGCCATCGACAACAAGCCGACGACCAACGTGGACGATGTGCCGAAGGCGCAGAACCATGTGCTCGCGGCGCTGGCCGACCTGAAGGCCGGGCGCGCGGTCGCCACGCCGGTGACCAAGCCCTACGGCTGTTCGGTGAAGTACGCGGACTGAGGGGCAAGCCGTCGGTCGAGGGTCGAGCGGCGAGCGTCGAGGGCCTGACTGCCCGAGGTGAAGTGCGCTGCACGTTGTGCCGCGAGGGCGTTCACTCGTCGTCTGGCGCTCGTACCTCGACGCTCGGCTTTCGGCGAGCCTGCTGGCCGACTGTCCCTCACCGAACAGATCGATGGGCGCTTCCTCAACCTTACCGGGGGATTTGCCGAGCGAACGGACGGCGGCGGACCTTCGACAAGCTCAGGTCAGGAGCGCCGTCCCTACCGCGGCAGACCAATGCGCGAGTGTCTATACTGAGGCTTCCGCGAACTGGCCGAGGTGGCGGAAGAACTCGTAGCGTTGCTCAAGGAGCGTCTCCACGGGCAACGCGGTGAGGGTCGCGAGGTGCCGCTGGAGCGCCTGGTCGAGCGTGGCCGCGGCGGCGGCGGGATCGTAGTGGGCGCCGCCGAGCGGCTCGGGCAGCACCTCGTGGGCGACGCCCAGGCGGGTGAGTTCGGCGGCGTTGAGTTTGAGCGCCTCGGCGGCCTTGGGCGCGGCGGCGCGGTCCTTCCAGAGAATGGCGGCGCAGCCCTCAGGCGAGATCACGGAGTAGTAGCTGTTCTCGAAGACGAGCACGCGGTCCGCCACGCCGATGCCGAGCGCGCCGCCGGAGCCGCCTTCGCCGATGACGATCGCGATGCTCGGGGTGCGCAGCACGGCCATCTCGCGGATGTTGACGGCGATGGCCTCGGAGACGTGGCGTTCCTCGGCGCCGACGCCGGGGAACGCACCGGGAGTGTCGATAAAGCAGAGGAGCGGCAGGCCGAACTTCTCGGCGAGGCGCATCAGGCGGAGGGCTTTGCGGTAGCCCTCGGGATTGGGCATGCCGAAGTTGCGCTCGAGGTTTTCCTTGGTGTCGCGGCCCTTCTGTTGGGCGACAATCATCACGGGCTGGCCGTGGAAAAACGCGGTGCCGCCGATGAGCGCGCGGTCGTCGTTGTATTGGCGGTCGCCGTGGAGTTCCTGGAAGTCGGTGCAGAGCGTGCCGATGTAGTCGAGCGCGTAGGGGCGCTTGGGGTGGCGGGCGATCTGCACGCGTTGCCACGCGGTGAGGTCGCGGTAGACGAGGCGCTTGGTCTCCTCGATCTTCACCTCGATGGCCGCGATTTCGGTGGCGGCGCCGACCTTGTTCTTGAGCGCGAGTTCGCGCAGGTGGGCGAGTTGTTTCTCGAGATCGCGGATGGGCTTCTCGAATTCGAGCAGGAGCGGCGGCTTTTCCATGGTAGCGGACGTGGTCGCGAGGTCCCGGTATGCGCGGCGCAGTGGCGGGCGTCAACGGGGCCGGCCGGCTCGGGGGTGGATTGAAGCGCAGCGAATACCCCAATGGAGGAAAAGAAGGGGCCGGGCGGAAGGAGGAACCGGAATTTTGCCGACGACAGAAGGTAACGATGGCCGGATTGATTGGGCGCGGAGGGTTTAGCGGTCTGACGGCAGCGGGCACGAAAAGCCCCCGGCTCGGGAAGCGGCCGGGGGCGGGAAGTGTGTTCGGCGGGTTACTCCGTGGCTTTGTCGGCTTGGGCGGCGGCTTGGAGATCGGTGCCGAACTCCTGCGCGGCGGCTTGGATCTTCTGCATCATGGGATTCATGAGCGCGGGCATGGCGTTCATGGTCTTTTGCATGAGCACGGGCATCTTCGCGACCATGGCCTTGCCGGCGGGCGTCTTGTAGAAGGCGACGATGCCATCGACCTCCTCCTGCGTGAGCGCCTCGCTGTAGATGCGCACGTAGAGCGGCTCGAGCTTCGTCCAGTTGAGCTCCTCGGCCATGATGCCCTTCGCCTTCGCGACGTATTTGCTGATCGCGGCTTGCTGGGCGGGTGTTGCTGGGCGGCCCTGGGTCGCCTGGGCGATCATCTGCTGCATCATGCCGTCGACCTGGCCCATGGCGGCATCGATGACCTTCGGCACATCGGAGAGGGCGAGCAGTTCTTTGACCGAGGCCTCGCTGGGCTGGGTGCCGGCCGCGAACGCGGTCGAGCAGACGAGGGCGAGGGAGAGGAAGAGGCGTTTCATGTCGGAGTATCTGTGTGTCTAGGTTGTTGTTGAGTTGTGGGGAAAGTGACGGTGCGCCCGTTCAGGCACTGCGGCCAGAGGCAACGAGCATCAGCGGGCGGGAGAAGTCGCAGGTGCGGAAGTGGCGGCGGACGGCGAGCCAGTGGAGCGCGGCGGCGAGTGCGCCAACGGTAAGCAGGATGGCGAGGCTGGTCGGGGTGAAGACGGCGTCGAGGAGTGTCGCTGGCGAGTACTGGGCCGCGCGGGCTCCGTGACGGGTCGTGAGCGCTCCGGCGATGGCGCCGACGAGCAGCGGGCCGGAGAGGCCGGCGATCAGGAACCAGTAGTCGCGGGCGGTGCGGACGACGAACGCCTGGACGATGAGCGCGGTGGGAATAAGGATGAGCGTGACGGCAAGCGGCCGGGTAAGAAGTTGGGGGGCAAGTGGCCCTCCGGTTGCTAGCGTCGTGACGATGGCGATGGCGCACAACTCGACCGCAAAGGCGACGGCGATAAGGCCGGTGAGACGGTGCGTTTCGAGAAGCGTACTCCGGGCGAGCCGCTCGCGGGAGAGGGGTAGTCTATAGGGAGCGAGAACTAGCGCTGCGGTGAGGCTCGTGGTGGCGCAGAGGCCGAAGAGCAGCGCGAAGAGGTAGAGAAGGGTCGAGAAAGGGTCGGGCGCACTGCCGGGCCGGAAGGCGGCGGCGAGAAGTGCGAAGAATTCCGAGAAAGGAACCGGTTGATCCGGGTTCGTCCGGCTGGTGAAAAACTGGATCAGCGCTACCATGACGAGCGGAGACCCGCCGATGAGGAGGAGGCCGAAGAGATGCTGCCTAAGGCGGGTCCCGCCGAAGCGGCAGTGGCGCACAACCGCGGCCCATTCCCGCAGTGACGAACCCACGGAGGCGATTGCCCAGGCGCGGCCGGACGTGTTCGCTTTGCGCGCGGCGACCAGACGGCTGTTTTCCGCCTGTATGTGACGGGCAACGACGAAGCCTCCGGAGCCGACGAGGGGAATGCTGGTTTGAAAGCAGCAGAACAACAGCGCGCCGCGGCTGCGCTCGCGCAGGCCTTCCGCGGAGAAACCCCGGTGGAAGCAGAACACGGCGAAGGCGCTGCCCGCGACGAGGATCGCCCATGGGAAGGAGCGGCCGGCGTCGAGGAGGAGTGAGCGGGTGGGCAGGACGAGCAAGACGACGAGCGCCACGTAGCCGGCCATCCCGGACAGGGCGCCCCACACGAGGCTGCGGCGGCGGTTGAGAAGCGGCGCGGACAAACTGGCGAGGATGAGGCCGGCGCTGGCGGTGCGTGGAAAGGGGTAGCCGAGAAGCTCGGCGCCGAAAAAACAGGATACAGCCGCGATGCCACAGGCGATCAGGTGCCGGCGGCGGAAAACGGTCCGAAGATCGGGGAGCAGCGCGGAGAAACTGCGGTGCATGACCTCGTGAAGTGGTCCCAGGAGAAAGGCGCCGAGGGTGACGGGGCCGATGATCGTGCAGGTGAGAAACAGGGTTTCCTGCACGGTCACCCCGCCGAAGGTCTTGAGCAGGGTGAAGCCCATCGCCCACCCGTAGAAGGCGGAGAGGAGAAGGGTGCGCACGGGGCGGAGGAGCGTGAGGTAGGCGCGGAGGGTCATGGCGACGGGGCGGGAGGCTGGAGGAGAGGGCCACCTCAGCGGAGGTGGCCTACAGTGCAGCATCAGGTGCGGCGGCTGCGCTGGCTGGTGAGGAGCGGGAACATCTCGTCGAGGTTGAGGGGGCGGACGCGGATCTCGGCGTGGTGCGCGGCGGCGAAACGGGCGGCGGCCTCGGTATCGGAAGTGCGGACTCGGAGGATGGCTTGGCGGGCATCGCCCTGGCGGCTGAGGACGAAGGGTTCGGCGAAGGTGGAGGGGAGGGCGCCGTTGGTGGAGGTGAGCGTCCACTCGGCGTAGCTTTCCTGGAGGGTGTCGAAAGGGGAGTTCTCGACGAGTTCGCCGCCTTCGAGGGCGACGATCCAGTCGACGATCTTCTCCACGTCGTTAAGAATATGGGACGAAATCACGACGGTGGCGCCGTCGTCGCGCAGGAGTTCGAGGAGGAAATCGAGCAGGCGGCGGCGCACGATCGGGTCGAGCGCGCTCATGGGCTCGTCGAGCAGCAGGAGCGCCGGGCGGTGGCAGGTACCGAGGAGGATGCCGACCTTCTGGCGGTCGCCGGGGCTGAGCTGGACGATCTTGCGCTTGGGGTCGAGCTCGAGGGCCTCGAGCAGGCGGCGTTCGAGGTCGCGGTCCCAGCGGGGATAGAAGGAGGCGTTGAAGTCGAGGTGCTGGCGCACGGTCATCCACTCGAGGTAACGGCCTTCCTGCTGGACGAGGCCGAGGCGGGTGAGCTGGGGCGTGTCCAGTTTCCCGGACGGCGTGCCGAGCGTGGTGCAGGTGCCGGCGGTGGGCGGGAGCAGGCCGGCGGCGATGTGAAGCAGGGTGGTCTTGCCGGCGCCATTGCGGCCGAGCAGGCCGATGATGCGGCCGGCGGGGAACGCGAGGGAGACGTCGCACAGGGCGGTGTGGCTGCCGAAGCGCTGGGTGATGGCTTCGAACGCGAGCGGAGTGGCGGCGGTGGCTGAAGGTGCGGTGTCGATCATGGCGAGAGAGGCAGAAGGTTGACTCTAGAGTCCGGGATTTTTCCGCGGATTACGCGGCTGGCGCGGCGGTCCGGACTATCGATCCGCGATGGCCGGGGGACGAGGGGCGGGGCGCTTGTGCGTGAGAATCGGCGACGCAGAGTCGGGTCGGTTTTGGCGTTTGGAAACTGGCGTTTGGGATTTCTTCTCCGCCGTCAGGAGTCGAGGAGTTCGCGGAAGAGTTTCACGGCTTGGGCGGGCGGGACGTCGAGTTGACGCGCGAGGTGGGCGGCGGCGGTGAGGTGCTGGCGCAGCGGGTCGAGGCGCGCGGTCTGCTGGGCGTCGGCCGGGCGCTCGCGGACGATGAGCGTCTGGCCGCGGCGGCGCTCGAGGACGCCGTCGCGTTCGAGGAGGCCGTAGGCCTTGCTGATCGTCATCGGGTTGAGGGCGAGCTCGGCGGAGAGGGCGCGGGTCGAGGGGAGCTCGGTGCCGGGCGGGAGCAGGCCGGTGGCGATCTGGAGTTTGATCTGGTCCATGAGCTGCCGGTAGGCGGGCACGCCGTTGTGCAGGTCGATGGAGAGCAGGGGGGGCATGGGGAAATTGCGGAATGCGGAGTGCGGAATGGCCGGAGGGCGGGCAAGGGCGCGGTGTTCGATGGGGAGATGCCTGGCGGAGGCGGCTGGAGAGCAGGAATCGGGGAACCCAAGTCGGGCGGGCGGCGAGGCAGTCGGGGGCTCAGGGAATCTGGAACGATCGGCAGCGGGGTTAAGGGAACGAGGCCGCGTGGAGGCGCCGGTTGCGTGTGTGGGTTGGTGTATTATGACACTAATTCAGTGTGTCAAGCTCGCGGTGTGGGCTGTGCCCCACGAGGGCGGCGGATCGCCGTTCCCGCCAAATAAGTTCACGACCGTGAACTTATTTGGCGGGAACTGGGGTGGCGCGCGGAGGGAGCGGGACGGGGATGATTCAGCAGTCCCGAAACCGTTTACCTTCACGGTCGTGAGGGTAAACGGTTTCGGCGGGGGGCGTTGCCGGGCTTTTGGCGGGGCCGGGATCTTCCCGAAGAGGGGGCGCCGCCCGGCGGGGTCCGGCGCGGGGGCTGGCCGTTGATGCGCTCATCGTCGCGCTCGGCCAGCCGGGTGACGAACTCCTGCCAGAAGGTGTCCTCGGCGTAGACCGTGTCGGAGGGCGGGGCGGCGACCGGATGTTCGCGGTGGGCCGGCTCAGCGTGGTGATCGCTACCGCAGGCACCAGGCGTGCACCGCGGAGGCCGGAGGGGGGCGGGGACGAGAGGCGGGGCGCGGGCGCATTAATGCGCGATTGTTGGGATGGGGCGGGCGACGAAGGGGCGAGTTTTGTGTCGTTAAAGGGCGGAGGCGGCGCTCATTTCGCCGGTCCCTATGCAAGCTGGCTCCGTGGAGAAACCGAAACTGTTGTCGTTGGCCTGGCCGATTTTCGTCGAGCAAGGGCTGCGCGTGCTCATCGGCACGGTGGACACCCTGATGGTGAGCCACCTCGGCGACGATGCGGTGGCGGGGGTGGGGGTGGCGGCGCAGGTGTTCACCTTCTTCCTCATCATCTTCGCGTTCATCGGCATCGGCAGCAGCGTGGTGATCACGCATCATCTCGGGGCGAAGGACCGCGCCGGGGCCGACCGCATCACGATGACGGCCATCGCGGCGAACACGTGGATCGGCATCGCGGCCAGCGTGCTCGTGCTGGTGTTCTCGGAGGGGATGCTGGGGCTGATGGGCTTGGGCGCGGGGCCGATGGTCTATGCCAAGCCGTTCCTGCTGCTGATGGGCGGAACGTTGTTCTTCGAGGCGATGAACGGCGCGATCGCCGCGACCTTGCGCGCGCACACGCACACCCGCGATGCGATGTGGGTGACGGCGGGCCAGAACGTGCTCAATGTGATCGGCAATTTCCTGTTGTTGTTCGGTCTGCTCGGTTTTCCGAAGCTGGGCGTGGTGGGGGTGGCGATCTGGGGCATCGTGAGCCGGGCGGCGGCGAACCTGGCCCTGTGGTTCCTGCTCGAGTGGCGCACGCGGCTGAAGGTGCGGTTCAAGGACTTCTTCAAGTTCGAGCGCGGCAAGCTCGGCGCGATCCTGCACATCGGGCTGCCGGCGGCCG
>JAHFTC010000194.1 GCA_023269585.1 Opitutaceae bacterium | reverse complement strand
GAACATCCTCACGATCAAAAATGCGGTCGTCGAGGCCACGCGCTTCTATTGCCAACTCGCGAAGATGGGTTTCCCGATGGGTTACCTCGATGTCGGCGGCGGCCTCGGCATCGACTACGACGGCTCCCGCACCAACTTCGACTCGTCGATGAACTACTCGATGGGTGAATACGCCCGCGACGTCGTCTTCAACATCCGCGAGATCTGCACCACCTCCGGCGTCGCCCTGCCCGACATCGTCTCCGAGAGCGGCCGCGCCCTCACCGCCCCGCACTCGATGCTCGTGATCGAGGTGTTCGACGCCATCTCCAAACGCGAGTCCATCGAGGCCACCGCCATGCCGGCGCAGAAGCACAAGGTCGTCGCCGACCTCGAGGTGCTCCTCAAGAACAAGTCCCGCCTCGGCCGCCTCGAGCGCTTCCACGACGCCGTCCAGAAGAAGGAGGAGGCGTATTCGCTCTTCAAACTCGGCTACCTCGACCTCGAAAACCGCGCCGCCTCCGAGAGCCTCTTCTGGCAGATCTGCGAGCAGATCGACCGCGAGGGCCCGGAGACCGGCTACCAGCCCGAGGAACTCCGCGAGTTGAAGAAGCTCCTCGCCGACCAGTACATCTGCAATTTCTCCGTCTTCCAGTCACTGCTCGACCACTGGGCCCTCAAGCAGCTCTTCCCCGTCGCCCCGCTTCACCGCCTCAAGGAGCGCCCGACCGTCAACGCCATCCTCGCCGACATCACCTGCGACTCCGACGGCAAGATCTCCAGCTTCATCGACCTCCAGGACGTGAAGGACTACGTGACGCTCCACGCGCTCACGAAACAGCCCTACTACCTCGGCGTCTTCCTCACCGGAGCCTACCAGGACATCATGGGGGATCTCCACAACCTCTTCGGCCGCGTCGACGAGGTGCACGTCTTCCTCGAGAACGACGAGCCCAACGGCTTCTACATCGAGGAATCGATCAGCGGCCACCGCATCGGCACCGTGCTCGAAGGCGTGCAATACGACGAGGAACTGCTCTGCCGGCAGATGAAACGCCAGATCGACCACGCCACCAAGCGCGACCTCGTGAAACCGCGCGAGGGCGTGCGCCTTCTCGAGAGCTTCGAGGCCCTGATGCGCAACCGCACCTACCTCGCGATCCAGCCCGCCAAGCGCAAACCGGCGAACAAGGCCCCGAAGGCGGCCAAGCCCGCCGCCAGCCGGACCCGGCCCGCGTAGCCGCGCCGGGCGTCCGTCGCGCGGACTGCCGCCGTCCGCTCCATCCGCCGGGGCCGCGCCAACTCGCGCGACCGCGTCAGCAGGCCGTGAATCTGACTCGCGGCAAGAATCGGGGATGGCGAATGCCGCGAACCTGCGCGACCAGTGCCGCGCCCGGCCGCCGCCGTCGTTCGCGCCATGAAAACTCCCCCTGCCCTCGTCGCCGCTTTCGTGCTCGGCCTAGCCGTCCCCTCACCGCTGCGCGCCACCGACTACCACGTGGGCCCCGGCCAACCGCTCGCCGAACCCGGGCAGGTCCCGTGGGAAACGCTCGCCGCGGGCGACACGGTCTTCATCCACTGGCGCGCCACACCCTACGCCGCGAAATGGGTGCTCTGCCGCCAGGGCACCGCCGGCGCACCGATCACGATCCGCGGTGTGCGCGGACCGGGGGGTGAACGCCCGGTGATCACCGGTCAAAACGCCACCACGCGCTCCGTCCTGAATTACTGGAACCGCAACCGCGGCGTCCTCAAGATCGGCGGTGCCAGCACGCCGGCCGACACGATGCCGCAGCACCTCGTCGTCGAGTCGCTCGACCTGCGCAGCGCCCGCCCGCCCTTCACCTTCACCGCGCCCGGCGGCGCGCAGGAGAGCTACGTGGCCAACGCCGCAGCGCTCCACGTCGAGAAGGTCCGCCACCTGGTCGTGCGCGACTGCGCCCTCGGCGACAGCGGCAACGGCCTCTTCATCTCGCCCGACTCGCAGGACATCCTCATCGAGCGCTGCTTCATCGCCGGCAACGGCAACGCCGGCAGCATCTACGAGCACAACGCCTACACCGCGGCCATCGGGATCGTGTACCAGTTCAACCACTTCGGCCCGCTCCGCGCCGGCTGCAACGGCAACAACCTCAAGGACCGCTCCGCCGGCCTCGTCGTGCGCTCCAACTGGATCGAGGGCGGCAACCGCCAGCTCGACCTCGTCGACGCCGAAGACAGCGCCGCCATCTCGTCCCACCCCAGCTACCGCGCCACCTTCGTCTACGGCAACGTCCTCATCGAACCCGCCGGCGACGGCAACCGCCAGATCATCCACTACGGCGGCGACAGCGGCGACACCTCGATCTACCGCAAGGGCACGCTCTACCTGCACCACAACACCATCGTCTCCACCCGCACCGACCGAAACACCCTGCTGCGCCTCTCCACCAACGACGAGACCTGCGACGCCCGTAACAACATCATCTACACCACCCTCGCCGGGAACAACCTCTCGATGATCGATGACACGGGCACGCTCCGGCTTCAGGGCAACTGGCTCCGGTCCGGGTGGATCGTCTCCTTCAACAGCGGCCACGCCGGCACGGTGGTCGACGCCGGCGGCAACCTCGCCGGCACCGCGCCGGGCTTCCTCGATCTCGCCGCGCAGGATTTCCACCTCACGGAGGCTTCGCCCTGCCGCAACGCCGGCGTCGCCCTCGCCGCCGCGGCGGCCGCCCACCAGCCCACGCTGGAATACCTGCGTCACCAGCGTTCCTTGACACGCTCCACCGCCGAAACCACGGCCGACCTCGGTGCCCACGAATTCCAGGCCTACGCGGTCTGGCGCGCCCAGCAGTTCGGCGCCGGCGCCGAGGCGCTTCCGACCGCCGAGCCGCTCGCCGACCCCGATGGCGACGGCGCCACCAATCTCGTGGAATTCGCGCTCGACTCCGCGCCGTTGTCCGCGGCATCGCTCCCCTCGCCTCGCGCCGCACTCGTGACGCTCGGCGATGGCGCCCACGGCGCGATCGCCTTCACCCGCCGTGCCTCGCCCCACGGCCTCGCCTACACCGTGCTCACCTCGCCCGACCTCGCGACGTGGACGCCCGGCTGGACGCTGACCGACTCCGGCGTGGCCGCGGGCGCGACACTCATCGACGGCGGCAGCGGGCTGGAGTGCCTCGTCCGGAGTCCCGCGCCCGTCACCGGGCGCCTCTTCTTCCGGCTGCAGATCGACCTGCAGTAGCCCGAGCTCTGGCGCGCCGTGACACCTCAGAGGCCATGTTGTCGATTGAGGCGTTGCGCCTCGAGGTTTGCCACAAGGCGCCCTGCTTTCCGGTAGATGATGGGGAAAACCACGCGAGGAATCTTGCCTTCATCCACGATGATCATTCCGCCAGCTACACGGACTCCCCTGATCTGGCTGAAACGGACGACGGTCATCGAGAACGGCGCCTTGATGATCAGCTCGTCGTCCGTCAGTCGGATTTCGGATTTTGCAGACCACCAGAGCGCGGAAATCGAGCCGACGCCACCCAACAGGCCAATCGCCATCAACATCTCACGCGCGCCTGGTGGCTGCGACTCATCGAACGACCAGAAGATCGACGCTCCGGCCAAACTGCCACAGCCGACAAATACACCGTAGACCCGTAGCGAAGCACGAAAACGGCGGTCGGTTAGGTCGGCTGTGTTACGCGACCCTTTTGCTTGGTGATCAAGCCACCACGCAAGCAACGCCAACGATACCGGAACAACAAGGACAACGAGAGCCGATGTGTTCATTGGCGACAGTTGCTCAGTTCACGTATCAGGTGCGATGTTGACGGCGGAAACGCCTCGCTTCGATGTTGGCCAGAAGGATCCCCGTGTTCCGATAGATGATGGGTACAACCACGCGTGGGATTTTGCCTTCATCCAAAACGATCATACCACCAGCGACGCGCACATCCCTAATCTGGTCGAAGCGCACGATCTTCCGAGAGAAAGGCGTCTCAATGATCAGTTCGTCATCGGTCAGCCGGATCGCAGATTTCGCATACCACCAGCCGGCAACAGAAGAGCCCAGAACCGCCAAAGCCGAGACGGCGACAATCATGACGATAGCGCTTTGAGGGCGCGCATCGCCGAGTGTCGATAGTCCCACGACGGCAAATATACCTGCAGTTCCAGTACAACAAAGGAGAACGATGGGAGAAGCGGGGAAAAGAGTCTTGTCAGTCGATGCTTGAAAACGCCCGCGTTGAGCGCGGGCGTTAATCTGCCAGCTGATCAACGCTAGAACGAGTGGAACGACGAGAACCGCAATGACGGTGGAGCTCATTGGTGCCATTCTACTGTCCTGGTGCACGGCTACTGTTTGGTATCATCCCACTGATACGAGTATCGCTTCATCTGGTCCCAGTTCCAAGATCCTCGCGTGAACAAAGCACCGCGCTGCCTCGAAGGAGGCCCACTCAAAATCAACTCCTTTGCTCGCCTCGATCTTGTTCAAGAACGCTCGCCACTCACACTCTGGAAACGACTCTTCTATCAGGCCCGATATGCGCTGGTCCTTGAACTGCAGGATCCAATGACTGCCCCCGATGTATTTCATCAGGCTACCGATTACTGGATTAACGTAGCGTCCAAATCTATCATCCTGCAATTCCACCCATGCAAAAACAAAGGCAACATATATGCCATCGGATCCGTCAAATATGACCTCCCGTAGAGTGTGCTGCCTAAGCAACTCCGAGAACTTGTTCTCTGGCGCACGGAACCACCTAGGCTTAGGCTTGGACCAGAACCCAAGATGGGGCACATCGGAAGCTTTCAGAAAAGTGAACGACGCAAGAATGCTCATACAATTACTTCCCGCTACCTACACTACCAAGGCCTGAAAACACACTGCCACTCCCTGCCACGCCCTGAAGGGCGGTAAAACCGACACCGGCACCCGGACGTAGTCGGGTCGTGCCAACAACTCCAACGCCACGTTGGTATAGAGTGGGAATACCCTCCCCAAAACCGGAAGTGTAAGAGTTGAGATGCTTTTGCCAGGTTGCCCTCGGCGTCATAGGAGGAAGTCACGCCGTCGGCCGCGCGGAGGCGGTTACGCGCATCGTACGTGTAGTCGCCGAAGCCGCCACCGGGCAGCGGGCCGCGGGTCAGGTTGCCGTTGTCGTCGACCGTGACGTTTTGGCCATTCCAAACGCTGAGCCGGTTGTCGGCATCGTAGAGCATCGCCGCGAGCGATTCGCCCGGGGCGACGGCCGG
>JAHFTC010000193.1 GCA_023269585.1 Opitutaceae bacterium | reverse complement strand
AGGTCCTTCTGTTCGTGGTTGAGGCCGGTGCCGAGGAGGAGATGGCCCATGCCGATGACGCCGTTGAGCGGGGTGCGGATCTCGTGGCTCATGTTGGCCAGGAAGGCGCTCTTGGCGCGGCTGGCGCTTTCGGCGGCCTCCTTGGCGTTGTGAAGCTCGGTATTGGCGGAGGCGAGCTCGGCGGTGCGCTGGCCGACGCGTTGCTCAAGTTCGCTGTTGAGCAGGCGGTAGCGTTCCTCGCTGGTGGCGAGGGCGCCGGATTTCTCGAGCGTCTCCTGGATCTGGCCGCTGAGCTGCCGGTTGGCTGTGTGCAGTTCGCTGGTACGGGCGGCCACCAGGCGTTCGAGGCGGGCCTTCTCCCGCCGCTCGAGGACGGCCGACAGCCAGAAGGCCGACACCAAGGCTCCGATGGCCGCGACGCCGTAGAGGGCGAACGCGAGGCGGGTGCGGAACCACGGGGGCAGCACGGTGAAGGCGAGCCGGGCCTCCTCGCCGATGACGGGGCCGGCGAGCGGGCGCACGCGGAAGACGTAGCGGCCTTCCTTGAGGCGGTTGAACGACGCGGAGCCTACCGTGCCGACGGAGGTCCAGTGCTCGGCATTCTCATCGGAGCCCTCCAAGCGCACCTCGAACGAGACCGGGGCACTAAAGGGGTTGCCGGGGGCGGCGAAGCGGATGGTGAGCGAGTTCTCGTCATACGGGAGCGCCGCCAACGCGGCCCCGGGGTTGATGAGGTGCCGGTCGGAGGCGGAGAACTGCACGGCGGTGACCAAGGCGCGCAGGGGCCGGGCTTGCGGGGCGCGCATCGTCGGATCGTAGCGGATGAGGCGTTTGCGCTCGAGCATCCAGACCACCCCGCTGGCCTCGGGGGTGAAGTCATACGCGCCGAAGCCCGGGATCATGAGCTGGGTTTGCTGCTGGTCCGGTGCGGAGCCGGGGAGGATGCGATGCAGGGAGCCCCCGACGGCGAACCAGAGGTTGCCGCGCGCGTCGCGGATCGGCCGGCCGACGCTGTTGCGCATCGCGGGGTAGAGGCGGAGGAATTCCGTGTCCTCGACGAAGCGCTCGCTCTTCTCGTCGAAACGCAGCAGGCGGCTCGGCAGGTTGACGCGGGCGACGGCGTCGATGACGAAGATCTGCACCCAACCGTCGGTGAGGCCGTCGGCGCCGGTGAAGATGCGGATCAGCGGGGAACCGTCGGCGGCGAAAGCGACCCGCGCGGCCCGCGCCGCACCGAGTTCGAGCCAGAGGTTGCCGTGGCCGTCGACGGTGGTGTTGAAGACATCGCCGAGGTGGGGGACGGCGATTCGGCGCACCGCGAGGCCCTGAGGGGTGGGCGAGAGCCAGCCCACCTCGTCGCGGGCGGTGTAGAACCAGCCATGGGCCGAGGGCGGGAGGACGGCCAGCCGGGCGTTGACGATGCCGGTGGCGACCGTGCGCCAGCCGGACGGTTGGTATTCGTAGATCCCCGCCTCGTCGGTGGCGAAGAGCCGGTCGCCCAGCGCGCCGAGGTGGTAGAGCGAGTGGCCGGGCGGCGTGGCATCCGCGAAGCCCGTCAGCCGGTTGTCGGCATCGTAGACCCCGCGCAGGGCGCGCGCATCGCTGTTGATCCAGAGCTGCCCGCCGAAGCGGACGATGTGGCCGTAGGTGAGGCCGGTCGGCATCAGCGGGGCGAAGTTGGAGAACCGCGAGGGGAATTCCATGCGCGCCAGCCCGTCGTTGAGCAGCGCCCAGAGCACCCCATCGGGCGAATACAGCAGCTGGCGGACGCGCGACAACCGGTGGTCGAGCGCCCGGTCGAGCGCCTGCACGATCCGGCCGTAGCGGTCGAACACGACGATGCCGGCGGTGTCGACGGCGGCGGCGAAGTGCTCGCCGTCGATCGCGCACAGGTCGTTGATGCGTAGGTGACCGCCGAGCACACCTTGGCCGACGAACGGGGTGAAGTTCGTGCCGTCGAAGATCTTCAGGCCGGCGCCCGCCGTGCCGAGGAGCAACTCGCCCGAGCTGAACTCCACGCTGCCGGTGACGATGTGGGTGAGGTTGGTGCCGGGGGGCGAGATGTTCGTGGTTTGTCCGGCGGCGACGTCGACCCGGTAGAGCTGCCCCGAGGAGGCGTCGCTGACGAAGACCGTTTTCCCGAGGGCGAAGACGCGTTCGATGCTGCCTGAATGGTGGATGATGCGGGGCTCGGTGCCCGGTCGCCAAAGGGCGAGCGAGCCGCTGCCGCCGTACCATAACCAGACATCGCCGAAGGCCGAGACATTGGCGGGCACGATGCCGGCTAGGGCGGAATCGGGCGGGAGACCGGCGACGACGGTGTAGTGCCACCGGGCGTCGGAGTTCAGGTCCACGCGGGCGAACTTTCCCTCGATTCCGGTGTAGATCGCGCCGCTGCCGTCCACGACGACCTTGGCGCTGATGTAGTTCTCGTCGTCGGCGACCCGCCGGTAGGTCTCCCAGCGGATCCCGTCGCCGAAGGCGATTTCACGTTGGGCGGCGACGAGCAGCCGGCCATCGGGCAGGAAGTGCAGATCGGTGGGCGTGGAGCTGAGGCCGAGCGACTCGGGGCCGAGAATCACGAAATTGGGTACGCCGATCTCGGTGAACTCCGCCGTGGAGGACAGCACGTTGCCCGCGGCAGCGCTCGCGAGGACGGCCGTGCCGAGGAGCGTGGCGGCCAGGCGCAAGCCTAGGCCGAAGCGATGCGCAGCCCGGCCCATCCGATGGCGGAAAAGGGCGAAGGACGGACTCCGGCGAAGGCGGCTCATGGACGTCAGGTTGGAACGATCGGCCCAGGCGGGGTTCCCGGTCCGAGCAGGCGGTCCAGCACCGCGCGAACGGAATCGGGAGTGAGCGGTTTCGGCACGTGGTCGTCCATACCGGCGGCGAGGCAGATCTCGCGATCGCCGGAGAGGGCGTTGGCGGTCATGGCGACGATGGGGGTGCGGCGGGCGAAGCCCGGGGCGGCGGCGGCCTCCCTGTTGCGGATGGCGCGGGTGGCTTCGAGGCCGTCCATGACGGGCATCTGGACGTCCATGAGGACGAGGTCGAAGGGTTCCTTGGCGAGGAGTTCGAGGGCTTCCTGGCCGTTGACGGCGAGGAAGGGCAGGTGGCCCAGGCCCTTGAGGAAGCGCAGGGCGACCTTCTGGTTCACGGCGTTGTCCTCGGCGACGAGGATGCGGGCGGCGCGGGGTTGCAGGGTCGGTGTGGATTCGGCGGGTTCGGCCGGCGCGTGAGGGGCGGCCGCGGCGAGGGCGCGTTGGATGAGGTCGCGTAGGCGGACTTCGGAGATGGGTTTGAACTCGCAGGCGAACAGGCCGCTTTCCTGGAGTTGCGCCGGCGAAGGGCGCTCGTCCTGGGAGGTGAGCATGACCATGGCGGGAGCGCCGAGGGAGGGGGCGGCGTGGATGGAGCGGGCCAGGGCGAGGCCGTCGACTTCGGGCATCTGCTGGTCGAGCAGGACCAGTTCGTAGGGCTGGCGGGACGCCGCGGCGCGGGCCAATTCGCGTAGGGCGAGGGCCGCGGACTCAACCTCGGCATGGGGCATGTTCCAGCGCTGGAGGATGTGGTGGAAGATCTTGCGGTTGGTGGGATTGTCGTCGACGACCAGCACGCGGCGGTGGGCCAGCGCGGCCAGGACGGGTGTGGGGGGCGGGGGTGCGACGGGGTGGCCGAGGGGCACGACCAGCCAGAATAGGGAGCCCTCGCCGGGGGCGCTGACGACGCCCATCTCGCCGCCCATCAGCTCGACCAGGCGTCGGCAGATGGCCAGCCCCAGGCCGGTGCCGCCGAAGCGGCGGGTGGTGGAGCTGTCGGCCTGGGAGAAGCGCTGGAAGAGGTTGGGCTGGTGCTCGGGGGGGATGCCGATGCCAGTATCCTGAACTTCGATGCGGAAACGCAGCGGTCCGGTGTCGGCGGCCGGGGCGACGACGCGCAGGACGATCTCGCCCTTCTCGGTGAACTTGATGGCGTTGCCGATGAGGTTGAGCACGACCTGGCGCAGGCGCACGGGGTCGCCGCGGACACGGCGGGGGGCCTCGGCGGCGTAGTCGAGCAGCAGTTCGAGGCCCTTCTTGCGGGCGGTGGCGGCCTGGAGGTCGAGGGATCGCTCAAGCTGCTCGTGCAGGTCGAAATCGACGCTCTCCAGCACGAGGCGGCCGGCCTCGATCTTGGAGAAGTCGAGTACGTCGTTGATGACGCCCAGGAGGGTCTCGCCGGAGAAGATGAGGGTGTCGACCAGGTCGCGCTGGTCGGCGCCCAGCTTGGTGCCCAGCAGCAGGTGCCCCATGCCGATGACGCCGTTGAGCGGGGTGCGGATCTCGTGGCTCATGTTCGCCAGGAACGCGCTCTTGGCCTTGTCCGCCCCCTCCGCCGCCTCCTTGGCGGCATTGAGCTGCGTGTTGGCCCGGGCGAGCTCACCGGTTCGGGTGTGTACCCGTTGTTCGAGGTCGGCGGTGAGATCGCGGTAGCGCTCCTCGCTGGCGGCGAGGTCGGCGGCCTTGGCCTCGGTCACCTGGATCTGGGCGACGAGGCGGGCGTTGCTCTCGCGCAGTTCGGCGGTGCGGGTCGCCACGAGGCGCCCGAGGCGGACCTTTTCCCGACGTTCGAGGAAGGACGCGAGCCACGAGAAGCCGCCGATGATGGCGAGGAGCGTGAACCCATAGGCGACATAGGCCGCAGTCGAGCGGTACCACGGGGGCAGGATGGTGAAGGCGAGCCGGGCTTCCGCTCCGGTGTCGGCTCCGCTGCGGGAGCGGACATGCAGGACGTAGCGACCTTCGTTGAGGCGGCTGAAGGTGGCGATGCCGGAGGCGCCTGCGCCCGCCCAGTCGCTGCCGGTTTTGGTGCCGGCGATGGCGAGCCTGGTTTCGAACGACACCGAGGCGTTCAACGGTGCGCCCGGAGCGCAGAAGTGGACGGCGAGCGAATTGGCGTTGAACGGGATGGAATCGATCCGCCCGTCCTTGGGGAAGAGGGTGCGGTTGTCGGCGAGCAGTTGGACGCGGCTGATCACCATGCCCAAGGGCGGCGGCGGCGCGGCGGGGATGGCGGGGTCGTAGCGCACGAGGTAGTTCTCGCGGTGCAACCACACGACGCCGTCGGCCTGCGCGAAAAAGTAGTAGGGGCGAAAGCCGTACAGATCGGGGAGGTCGAGTTTCCGGGGGCGGGGGCCGGATTCGTCGAAGACCTGGACGGCGGCATTGGCCATGATCCAGAA
>JAHFTC010000082.1 GCA_023269585.1 Opitutaceae bacterium | reverse complement strand
CGCCGTCCGCAGGCCGAGTTCCAGGGTGCCGAGATCGGGCTCGGCATTCTCATCGCCCAGATCGACGGCGACCCCGCGTATTCGCACGGCGGCGGCACGGGCGGGTTCCGCACGCACCTCGAGATCGAGCCCGCGCGGCGGAGGGCGTTCGTCGTCCTGATCAACAACACCACGCTCGAGCCGTCCAGCCTCGTGGGCGACCTCCGCGCGCCCGCCCACCTGCGCTCGGATCGCGCCGAGGTGCCGCTGGCCGCGGAGCGCCTCGCCGAGCTCACCGGTTGCTACGAACTCGCGCCCGACGCGCGTTTCACGGTACTCGTCGGACCCGAAGGCCGGCTGATGGCGCGTCTCACCGGGCAGGCGTTCCACCCGGTCTTCTTCGGCGGCGCCGATCGTTTCTTCTACCGCGTGGTCCCCGCCGAGCTGCAGTTCAACCGCGACGCCGCCGGCCGGATCGTCTCGCTCACGCTGCTGCAGGACGGCCGCAAACTGCTCGCCAAACGCACCCCGCAACCGCCGCCCCCCGTGCAGTTCACCACCCAGGCCGAGTTGGCGGACTATCCCGGGAAATACTCCCTGCGCGGCTTCTTCGGGTTCGGACCCGAGACCCTCTTCGAGGTCCGCGCCCACGAGGGCACGCTCTACGCCAAGCTCGGTGACCAGCCCTCGTTTCCGGTTTTTAAGGACCGTGCGGACCACTTCGTCTACGACGTCGTCGAAGCCGCGCTCACCTTCGAGCGCGACGCCACCGGCAGGGTCGTCGCCCTCGTCCTCCACCAGAACGGCCGCGACCAGCGCGCCGCGCGCCAGTCGCCGTAGTCCGGGCACAGTCCGCCGCCGGCAGTTGCGACGCCGGCCCGCGTGGCGAGACTGTCCCATGACAATCGGAATTCCCCGCGAGATCAAAACCGGCGAGACGCGCGTCGCGACTACGCCCGCCATCTGCCGACGCCTCACGGCGCTCGGCGCCCGTGTTCTGGTCGAGAAGCACGCCGGCGTCCGCGCCGGGTTCACCGATGCCGGCTACCGGGCGGCCGGCGCAACCATCATCGCTTCGGCCGAGCGTCTCTGGCGCTCAGCCGACGTGATCCTGAAGGTGAAGGAACCACTCCCGGAAGAGTTCGAGCGCATCCAACCAGGCCGGACAATCTTCACCTACCTGCACCTCGCGGCCGCGCCGGAGCTCGCCCGGGAGCTGGTCCGGAAGAACGTGCTCGGCATCGCCTATGAGACCGTCGAGTCGCCCGATGGCACCTTGCCCCTCCTCAAGCCAATGTCGCAGATCGCCGGCCGGCTCGCGACCCAGGTGGGGGCCCACTACCTTGAGAGCCAAGTCGGTGGCACCGGCGTCCTGCTCGGCGGCGTGCCCGGTGTCGCTCCCGCCCATGTCGTCGTCCTCGGGGCCGGCAACGCCGGCGCCCACGCCGCCCGCATCGCCGCCGGTATGGGCGCGCGCGTGACGGTTCTCGACCTCGACTCGCATAAACTCGACGTCCTCGACTCGGAGTACCACGGCCGCGTTGTCACCCTGCAGGCGAGTCCGGCGAACATCGGCCACGCAGTCGCCGAGGCGGATCTGGTCATCGGAGCCGTGCTGGTGCCGGGAGCTCGTGCCCCGGTAGTCGTCACGGAACGCATGGTACGCTCGATGCGGCCCGGCAGCGTGATCGTCGACATCGCCATCGATCAGGGCGGTTGCGTGGAAACGATCCGCGCGACCTCGCATCAGGAACCCACGTTTGTGAAACATGGCGTGATCCACTACGCCGTGCCGAACATGCCCGCGATGGTCGGCCGCACCGCGACGCTCGCCCTCACCCAGGCGACCGAACCCTTCGTGGCCACCCTCGCGGAGCGGGGGCTGGAACGTGCCCTCACCGAAAACCGCGGACTCGCCCGCGGCATCAACACCCGCGCCGGCCGGATCGTAAACCCGACGATCGCCCGCCTTCTGGGCGACCACGGAGAACTCGCGACCAATTGACGGGGCGAGCGGCGAAGCCTGCAACCACGACGTCCGCTGCACCACGCGTTCCGTTCCACGGGCACCCCCAGGTGCCGGCGAGCACAGCCCGCGTAGTGGAATCCTCCCGCTCGACTTGCTCCAGCGGGGCCGGCGCGTTGGCTTCACGGCAGCGCCGGCCGCCAATGGTCGCCGCCCGCTCCACCCCGCCGCCCCATGCTCAACATCGCCCTCTTCGGTCCTCCCGGTGCCGGCAAAGGCACCCAGTCGGACTACCTGATCAAGCGCTACAACCTGTTCTACATCTCCACCGGCGACCTGCTGCGCAAGGAGATGGCCGGCCGCTCCAAGCTCGGCCTCGAGGCCCAGAGCATCATCGCCACCGGCAGCCTCGTGCCCGACGAGATCATCGTCCAGATCATCGAGAAGACCATCGTCGCCAACACCAGCTGCAACGGCTTCCTCTTCGACGGCTTTCCGCGCACCTACATCCAGGCGTACATCCTCGAGGGCCTGATGCTGAAACTGCACACCTCGCTCAATTGCCTCATCAGCCTCGACGTTCCCGAGGAAGAATCGGTCAAACGCCTCCTCAACCGCGGGCTCACCTCCGGCCGCAGCGACGACAACGAGACCGTCATCCGCAACCGCCTCCGCGAGTACAACCAGAAGACCCTCCCCGTCCTCCAGTTCTACCGCGACCGCGGCATCTGCAAGGATGTCGACGGCACGAAGAGCATCGAGGAGGTCCGCGCGCAGATCACGCAGATCATCGGCGTCGAGCTCAGCAAGAGCCTCTTCAACGTCGTGCTCTTCGGCTACCCCGGCTCCGGCCGCGGCTCCCAGGGTCGCGCCATCGCCCAGCGCTACGGTCTCGAATTTCTGGCGACCGGCCCGATGCTCGACGCCGAGATCAAGCAGGGCACCGAGTTGGGGAAACGCATCCTCGCACTCTACGAGGACGGCCAGCTCGTGCCCGACGAGATCGTCGTGCCGCTCATCGAGCGGAAGCTCGCCGAGGCCAAGGACGTGAAGGGTTTCATCTTCAAGGGCTTTCCCCGCACCCTCGTGCAATCGTACATCCTCGACGGCCTGCTCAAGCGCCTCGGCTCGTCGATCTCCCGCGTCATCGAGATCGAGGTGCCCACGCTCGAGCTCATCCGCCGCCTCGACGAGCGCAGCAAGACCGCCGCCTGCATGCCCTACGACAACAGCACGTCGAAGATCGTGAAGCGCCTCGCCGAGCACGAGACGAAGACCGTGCCCGTGATCCAGAAATACCAGCAGCAACACGGCGTCACCAAGGTCGACGGCAGGGGCACCTTCGAGGAAGTCTCCGCTCGCATCGCCGCCGAGATCGAGACCGGGCTGAAGAGCCAGCGCTGAGGTCGTGACCGGCGCGCCTCTCGCGGCCGCTGTGGAAAACAAAAAGGCGCTCCCGCTGGGGAGCGCCTTGGACGAAAGAGATTCGAGCGTCTCAGCGACGGCTCGCACGGCGACGCCACTCGGCGAAACCGAGCAGGACCATCGCACCGAGCAGACCGTAGGTCGACGGCTCCGGCACCGCACCACCGAGATCGGTGCCGTTGATGCGGAAGGCAAATTCGGGCTGGTGACCGGAGAGGCCATCGAGCGGAGTCACCCAGCTTCCATTGATTTGCTGCCGTGCATTGCCGTCTAAACCCGTAGGCAGAGGAGGGCAAAACGGACCAGAGGCGAGGGAACCAGTTGCCGCCCAATCCAACCAATAGGTTCCTGCGCCAAGCACAGTGCCGCCGAGACTGCTCTGCAGCGACATGATCGGCCGCTGAGTATTGGAGAAACTCGCAACGTCGGTGCGGTAGATCCCGGTGAAACTGGTAGTCAGGACCCCCTCGATCGAAGAGTTATCCCAGATAATCGAGGAGCCCGAGGCGCCAGGAGCCCCCTGCCAAATACGCAGGCTCAGGGAGGAGAACGTGGAGGTGGTCGTTGAACCCGTCTGGTAGCCGAACACTTCGGCGCTGGAAAGCGTCCAAGTTTGGCCGACGCCGATCGTAAAATCGTCAGCAATCCGGTTTCCCAAAGCGGTTTGCATTCCAAAGCCGAAAGTGCCCTCACCCGCGACAATCGAGCTGACATCCGCACCGCCGGCGCCGGCGCCGGGCTGGTTGACGAGGGAACCGTTGTCCCACAGCAGAGCTGCGTGGGCCGAGACTGCGAAAGCGAGCGAGAGAACGCCGGCGAGAGGAGCGAAACGACGGGCCACGGAGGACCGACCGCTGGTGTTTAGGGACTGGGCCATGGCCGGACTGTGATCGAACGCAGGGTACGAGGGCAAGCCCCTAGATTTGACCGAATTTTCAAGCCTCGCCCTACCGAGGAAGCACCTAGGGAATTAACCCCAGACAGCCATCCTTTCACCGCCGCCTCCCCGGCGGGCGGCGCTCACCCGAGCTTCACCTCGCGCAGTTCGCAGGCGGCGGTGTCCATGCTGCCGATGCCATGGGCGGCCGCGGCACGGAGCAGCGCGATGTCGGCCGGCTTGCGGTTGTGGAGTTGCGCGCCGAACGAATCGATGAGCACGGGGTCGGTGCCAGCGAAGACCGTGTCGGCCCGGCCCACTTCGCCGGGGCCCGCGGGACCGTTGTTAAGGAGAAACTCCGTGGCGTCGGCCACGTAGAGATCGGCGCGGCGTACGAGGTTCGCGTCGGCGATGGCCTGCGCGAGGAAGTCGCGATCCTCCTTGGCCTCGGGCGCCACCGAGCCGGAGTGGAAGAACTTGTTCGTGGCACGGCTGCACGTGCCCATGACGTTCTTGAGGCAGCCGGAGAGAGTGGTACCGCCGTGGTGCTTGAGGATCGGCACATTGATGACCACGTCGCACTCGAAGAGCGCCTGGACCATGTCGGCCTTCCGGATGGCTGTGCCCTGCGGAATCTCCTTCGTGATGAACGGGCCGTCGACGTCGGTAATCGTGGCGGTGAGGTCCTTGTGCTGTTCGCCCAGCGGGCTGCGTGTCCAGATATCGGGGGCGATCTTGAGGAGGAACACGATCTTCTTGGCACCGGCATCGGCGGCCATCTTCGCCACGGCGAGCACGACTTCGGTGCGGGCGTAGGTGGCCGGACGCTTGAGCCAGCCGGGGGCGTTGACGAGCAAGCCGACGGTCGCGCCGGGGTTCACGAAGCGCCCCATCCCCCCGAGCAATTCCACCGCCTTCACCGCGCTGGCGTAGGCGTCGGGTCCCTGGACCGAGGCGACAACTGGACGGGACATCGTTGCGGCCGCGGGGCCGGGGACGGGCGCCGCGGTCGGGGCGTCGGCAGCGCCGGCACGCGAGAGCAGGGTTTCGGAGGCGATCGTCGCGGCCCCGAGGGCGGCGGTGGTTTTCAGGAAGGTACGACGTTGCATAGGGGTGATGCGGTGCTGGAAGCGAATGCCGAAGAAAGAACGGCAACGCCCGCGAGACTGCCGCCCGTTGAACGCCACGTCAAAGCGGCAGTCGCCCGCCGTGCGGCCGCACCGGCCCTTCGCTGCATGCGCGAAATTTCCGCTTCCGCGGCGCCTGCGACTGCGCACTCTTGGAGGCACCGATGCGACTCCGCCCCACCCTCGCCGCCCTCTTCCTGAGCCTCGCCTCGTTCGCCACCGCGGCGACGACGCCGATCCATGTCGCGATGATCTTCGACGACGGTCCGCACGGGGAGCAGACCCCGAAGCTGCTCGCCGTCTTCGCCGAGGAGCAGGTGCACGTGACCTTCGGGATTGTGGGCCAGAACGCGGAGACCAACGCCGCCCTCCTGCAGGCCGTCGTCGCCGGCGGCCACGAGATCGCCAACCACTCGTATTCGCACAAACACCCCAAGGACCTCGACGCCGCCGGAGTCGAAGCCGAGGTGACGAAGGGGCAGGCGGCGATCACCGCAGCCGCGGGTGTCGCGCCCACCTGGTATTGGCCGCCCTACGTCGCCATCGACGACAACGTGCGCGCGGCGACCGCCAAACTCGGTCTGAAGATCTACTACGCGCCGAAGATCGCCGTCTCGGGCGACTACATGAACACCGTGAGCGCGGAAGAGATCCTCCAACGCGCCACCACGAACATCGAGGACGGCACCGTGATCCTTTTCCACGAGTGGCGCCCCGAGACCGGCGCACAGATCAAGGCGGTGATCACAAAGCTGAAGCAGCAGGGCTGCGTCTTCGACACCTTCAGCGAGATGGCGCAACACCTCGAGAAGTAACGCCGCGGGCAACGCTGTAGCCGTTCGGTCGAGGGCCGAGAGACACACGTCGAGGGCCGAGCGCCGCACCTGGGTGGCACAATCCAAGTCGTTCGACCGCTCCGGTTCTCCTCGGTGATCGGGCTCTCGTCGCTCGTCCCTCGTCGCTCGACTCACTGAACACGGCTCGCTGGTGCTTGGGCGCCTCGCCGGACACTCGACTCTCGTCTCGTCGTCACGGATCGCCTACGCCTTCCGGCAGCACCGGGTGTTCGGCCACGACCCATTCGGCCACCGGTCGTCCACCCTGCAGGTGTTCGACGACGATGCGCTCGCAGCGTGCCGGTGTGACTCCGCCGTACCAAATGCCGTCGGGATAGACGACGAGCCACGGTCCCCCGCGGCAGATGCGCAGGCAGGCGGCTTTCGTCCGCAGCACGGGCACTGCCGTCTCCTTCAGCCGGCGTTTCAGAAACTCCCAAGTTTCCTGGCCGGCGGCGAAGCTGCAGCAGTCCGGGCCGATGCAGAGAAAGACATGACGGCGCGCCTCGCCCAGCTTCATCGCGGCGAACGCCGTTTGCACCGCGGGATCGGGCCCGGTGGTCGGCGCGGAGTGCGGCGCACTCATGGCACGCGGATGACCATGAACTTCGTCGCGACCTTGCCGCAATTATGCAGGCCGTGGGTCACGTGCTCCGGGCAGAACACCGCGGTCATCGGACCGACGAAACGCGTTTCCTGGCCGATCAGCACCTCGGCCTCGCCCTCAAGGATAAACAGGATCTCCTCGCCGGCGTGGGCATGCGGTGGATGCGGCGACTCGCCCGGGTTGATCACCGAGACGTGCATCCGCAGTTGGTGCGCCCCGCAATCTTCGTCGACGAACGGCAGCTTAAAACCGCGCTCGTGCCGGAAAGCGCGATGTTCGTCCCATGGGAGGACACAGGGGTGATGGGCGCGTTTCATGGCGCCCACGCTATGCCCTTCCGGGGCGCGGCGCCAGCGCGGAGCCTGAACCCGCGCTTTGTGCGTCGCACCCCGCATCCGGCTCAGCGCCGCGGATCTTCCCGGTTCTTGTCGGAATCATCCGTGCGGTCGTTCGAACGCTCGTGCCGGTCTTCCCGCGACGGCTTGTCCTGGGCTTCGCGCCGAGGCGGAGGGGGCATCGGGCGGGGCGCCTCGCTGCGGCGCACTTCCGGCCGTTGAGTCGGCTCGCGACGCGGCGCCGGCGCTGGCCGCTGAACCTCCGGGCGCTGGCGCGGCTGGACCTTCGGAGCTTCGGCCGGGGGCTGCGCCACCGGGCGCACGGGAATCGCACCATGCCCCGGTACAACAATCACGCGCGGGCGTTCCTGCGGGGGCGAGCTGGGCGGAGTCCGCGGCCGCTCCACGCCCGGGCGCGGATTCGCCAACGGCGGTTCCCCTTGGTTCGACGAGCGGGATGGCCGTACCCGCGGCTGTTCGCGGCGTTCCTCCTGCTGCACCGCCGGCGGCGGGTCTGCAGGGCGCGCCGGGGGCGGGCGAACGGCGGGAGTATTGACAGGGGCGGCGGCGGGCGGGCGCATATCCGGACCGGGGCGACGGTTTACGCCTCCGCGATCGCGGTCAATGCCACGGCCGTCGCCACTGTTTCGGTCGCCACCGGGGCGGCGGTCGCCGTCGTTGATCCGGTCGCGCTCACGGCGGTCCTCCGGGCGGCGATTGCTGTCAGGGCGGTTGGGCGGACGGTTCGGCGCATCAGGGCGACGGTCCCCGTCGTTGCGCCAGTCGCGGCGCTGGTCGTCGCGCTCGGGGCGACGGCGGTCGTCCCCGCGCCGGTCGTCCCTGCGGCGGTCGTCCGGGCGATGGTCGCCGGGGCGCAGATCCGGTCGACGGTCGCCGCGATCGGAGTCGGGGCGACGCGGGCCGGTCCAGCGGTCGGGCCGGTGCCAGCGCCGTTCGTCGCGCCAGCGGTTATCGCGGTAAAAATCGTGCCGGCGCGGCGGCGGGCACACGCGCACGCGCCCGCGATGCCAAGGACTGTCCCAGGCGTCGAACCAGATCGGGTAGAACACACCGAAGCCGATGTAGGTGAACCGCGTGGTCTCGTAGAAATCGTCCTCGATGATCCCGCCCGGCCAGCGGTAGTCGTCGCCACTCGTGGCTCCCAAGCTGTGCGCCGAGTAGGTGTTGACGACCGTCCACTCGGCGGGGTTCTCGGGATCGCGTCGTTCGAGCACGGCGTGCACGAGGTAGTCGGCATCGCTCGGCTGCTCGACCAGGACCGATCCCTTGCTCGCCAGATAATCGGCGAGCAGGGCGCGCACCTCGGCGCGCTCCTCCGGCGAGGGCTCGCCGCCGCGAAACTCCATCACGATGGCCACACGACTGGAGGCCGGCAGGACCGTGCCGGAGTACGGCGGGGCGGAGGAGGTTTCGTAGGTCTCGCTCACGCAACCGGTGGCGAGGAGGGCGAAGCCGGCCAGGGCGATGGCACTGAGACCGGCGAGAGGAGTTTTCATGGCGGGGTAAGCTTTGAGGGGCTCGAGGCGAAGCGGCGGGTGGCGGCGCTCCGTCGGCTTGGTAGTGGAGACGCCGGCACTGACCCGGCGATTACGCGGCGGTTCCGGACTGCCGCCCGGCGGCGAGAACCGGGACCGGAGCGGCTTCAGGAAGGCACTCCCCGCCAACGAGATGAGCGCGGCGAGCGGGGCGGCGTGGAAATAGTTCCAAACGTGGCGCCTCACCCCGCGGCGAGCAGTTTGCGGAGGACTTCGTCAACAAGCTTCGGGTTGGCCTTGCCCTTGCCGGCCTTCATCACCGGGCCCTTGAGCGAGTTGATGGCCTTCTCGTTGCCGGCCTTGTGCTCGGCCACGGCCTTCGGGTTGGCGGCGATCGCCTCCTGACACCACTTTTCCAATTCACCGGTGTCGTTGCTCTGGCGCAGGCCGCGGCGGTCGACGATCGGCTCCGGCAGCTCGCCCGACTGGGCCATCTCGACGAAGACTTCCTTCGCGCTGCTCGACGAGATCGCGCCGCCCTCGACGAGGGCGACGAGCGCGGCGATGTGCGCGGGGCGGATCTTCGATTCGGCGATCGCGAGGCCGGCGGCGCCGAGCTCGCGGAGGAGATCGTTGGCGATCCAGTTGCCGACGGCCTGGGCCTTCGCGGCACCGGCGAGTTTCGCCGTCTCCTCGAAGTAGTCGCTGAGCGCGCGGTCGGGCACGAGCACCGAGGTGATCGTGTACGGCAGCTGGTACTCGGCGAAGAACCGGCGCTGCTTCTCGAACGGCAGCTCGGGCAGGCCGACACGCAACGCGGTCTTCCACGCCTCGTCGACCTTCACGGGCATGAGGTCGGGATCCGGGAAGTAGCGGTAGTCGTGCGCCATCTCCTTCGAACGGAGCGACTGCGAGGTGCCGGTCTGGCCGTCGTAGTCGCGCGTCTCCTGGCGGATCGTGCCGCCGCCGAGCACGACCGCGGTCTGGCGCTGGATCTCGTGCGCGATGCCGTCGCGGACGAACGAGATGGAGTTGAGGTTCTTGAGCTCGACCTTCGTGCCCAGTTTCTCGGCACCGACGGGGCGGATCGAGATGTTGGCGTCGCAGCGCATCTGGCCCTTCTCCATGTCGCAGTCGGAGATGCCGGCGGCCACGAGGATCATGCGCAGCGCGGTGAGGAAGGCGAAGGCCTCGTCGGGCGACTTGAGCGCAGGGTCGGTCACAAGCTCCATGAGCGGCGTGCCGGCGCGGTTGTAGTCGATGAGGCTCTCGGCGGCGCCGTGGTTGAGCTTGCCGACATCCTCCTCGAGGTGGATGCGGGTGAGCGGGATGGTCTTGTGCTCGCCCATGATGTTGCGGGCGGAGCCGGGCAGCTCGATCTCGACGCCGCCGCGCAGGCAGATCGGCTGGTCGTATTGGGAGATCTGGTAGTTCTTCGGGCTGTCGGGGTAGAAGTAGTTCTTCCGGTCCCATTTGCAGACCGGGGCGATCTCGCAGCCGAGCAGGAGGCCGACCTTGATGATCTTGTCGAGGGCCTCCTTGTTGAGGACCGGCAGCGTGCCCGGAAGCGCGAGCACGACGGGATCGGTGAGCGTGTTGGGCGGCTCGCCGAAACCGGTGGCGACGCGCGTGAACATCTTCGAGCGCGTCTTGAGCTGCACATGGACCTCGAGCCCGATGACGGCCTCGTAGGCGGAGGAGGAAGAAGGAAGAGAGGTCACGGAGCAGAAATGGTCACAGAGAGCACTGAGAGGCGGAGGAGGTCACAGAGGCCGGAAAGGATTAACGGCGAAGAGCGAAGGTCCGGACAACAAGCCAGCCACAGAGGGCACAGAGGAAGAGGAGATCACAGAGAAAGGCGTTGGAGACCGTCCTTGAGCAGACGGCTGCGGAAGTTGATCAGCAGGCCGACGCGGCACTCACTGAACCGGAGATAGGTCAGCACCTGCGCTTCGTGGACATCGGCGAGGGCATCGACCGCTTTCAACTCCACCACAAGCTGTTCTTCCACGAGAAGGTCGAGCCGGTAGGCCTCGTCGATCACGAGCCCCTTGTAGGTCACGGCACAAACCTTCTGGGCCACGAAACGAACACCGCGCAGAGTCAGCTCATATTCGAGTGCGCGCTGATAGGCCGACTCAAGAAGGCCGGGCCCCAGCAATTTGTGCACTTCAATCGCTGCCCCGATGACCGCCTCTGTCATAGTGTTTATTTCAGTTTTCATCTCTGTGTCCTCCTCCCTCTCTGTGCTCTCTGTGTCCTGTCCGTCTCCGATCATGTCTCCGCTTCGCCGCGCTCACAGCACCGGGTGCTTGGTGTGGTGGTCGTGGGCTTGTTCGTAGGCGTGGGCGATGGCGAGGAGCTCGGCTTCCTTGAACGGCTGGCCGACGATCTGCAGACCGATCGGCAACCCCGCGGGCGAGAAACCGCACGGCACCGAGAGGCCGGGCAGACCGGCGAGGTTGAGTGAGATCGTGAAGATGTCGGCGAGGTACATCTCGAGCGGGTTGGCCGTCTTCTCGCCTTTCTTGAACGCCACCGTCGGCGAGGTGGGCGTGAGCAACGCATCGACTTCGCGGAAGGCGTTGAGGAAGTCCTGCCGGATCAGCGTGCGAACCTTCTGGGCACGGCCGTAGTAGGCGTCGTAGTAACCGCTGCTGAGCACGTACGTGCCGAGGATGATGCGGCGCTTCACCTCGGAGCCGAAGCCCTCGGCGCGCGAGTGGTGGTAGATGTCGACGGCGTCGGTCGCCTTCGGCGAACGGTGCGTGTAGCGGATGCCATCGTAGCGCGCGAGGTTCGAGGACGCCTCGGCCGTGGCGATGATGTAGTAGGCGGCGACGGCGTATTCGGTATGCGGGAGCGACACTTCGCGGATCTCGCAGCCCTGCGCGCGGTACCACGCGATCGCCTGCTCGACGGAGGCGCGCACCTCGGGCGCGAGCCCCTCGCCGAAATACTCCTTCGGCACACCCAATTTCCACGGGCCGCGGCGCTGCTTCAGCTCGGCGCGGTAGTCGGGAATCGCGGTGCGGAACGACGTGGAGTCCTTCTCGTCGTGACCGGCGATGGCCTGCAAAACGAGCGCCACATCCTCGACGGTGCGGCCGAACGGCCCGATCTGGTCCAGCGACGATGCGTACGCGGCGAGGCCGTAGCGCGAGATGAGTCCGTAGGTGGGCTTCAGGCCGACGATGCCGCAGAGCGCGGCGGGCTGGCGGATCGAGCCGCCGGTGTCGCTGCCGAGCGCAACCGGGACCTGCCCCGCCGCGACGGCCGCGGCGCTGCCGCCCGAGCTGCCGCCCGGGATACGCGCGGTGTCCCAAGGATTCGAAGTCGTCTTGAACGCCGAGTTCTCCGTCGAGCTGCCCATGGCGAACTCGTCCATGTTCAACCGGCCGAAGAGCACCGCGCCGGCCGCCTTCAACCGCTCCGTCGAGGTCGCATCGTACGGCGAGACGAACTTCTCGAGCATGCGGCTGCCGCAGGTGAGCGGCTGGTTGCGCACGGCGATCACGTCCTTCAGGCCGACGGGCACTCCATCGAGCGGACCACGCGCCTGGCCGGCGGCGCGGCGGGCATCGGAGGCGCTGGCCTGGGCGAGGATGTCGGCTTCGTCGAAGGAAAGGAAGGCGTTGAGGCGCGCGTCGGTGGCACGGACCTGCGCGAGGCAGGCTTGGGCGAGGGCGACGGCGGTGACCTTCCCGGCGGCGAGCTGGTCGCTGAGCTGGGCGACGGTCTGGAAAGCGAGGGCGGACGACATTGCGGGAAGCGGGAAAGGGTTGGCGGCGATGTGCGAAGCGCGAGGCGGCGGGCGCAGAGTACGGAGCGAAGAGGTTTCGCAGTCTGAGCGCTGCCGCAGTTACTCCACGACCTTCGGCACTGCGATCATGTTGTCGCGGGAGGCCGGGGCGTTGCGGATGACATCCTCGACGGCGAGGCCGGGCGCGGGCACGTCGGCCGCCCAGACGTTGTGCACATCGAAGGCATGCGCGGTCGGCTCGACACCGCTCACATCGGCCTGCTTGAGCTTCTCGATGTAGGCAAGCACGTCGCCGAGCTGGCGGGCGAAGGTGGCCTTTTCCTCGGGGGAGAGCGCAAGGCGCGCGAGGTTGGCGACGTAGTCGATGTCGATGCTGTTGGGTGTTTCGGGCATGGCCGGCGGCGGTTGGGGAGGGAGGGTACGGTTTGCCGCAGGGCGTTTTCAACCCGGATTACCGCTCACTCGTTTTACTGTCCACGTGAGCCGAGCGGTGCGAGACGAGCGCCAAGCCACCCATGAACAACCTGCAAGGGCCCAGCGCGACTGCCCATTGGCCCGCGTCCCGCATTTTCCCGGTTAAGCGCCCCCGCATCGGACCGATGGAATCTGCGAATCCCCGCGTCCGCCCCCACTCCACCACACCGCATGAAAATCCTCGTCGCCGATGACGATAGAATCGCCCGCAAGGTGCTGCGGGCGTTCCTCGAGGACGCGAGCTACGAAGTGGTGGTCGTCGAGGACGGCAAGCAGGCCATCACCATCCTCGAAGGAGACGATGCTCCTCCGATCGTCATCCTCGATTGGGTGATGCCCGGCATGTCCGGTCCGGAAGTGTGCGCCAAGGTCCGCGGTTCCCGTCTCAAGTTTCGCCCGTACGTGCTGATGCTCAGCGCCAAGACGGACAAGACCGAGGTCGTCGCCGGGCTCGATGCCGGAGCGGACGACTTCCTCTCGAAACCCTTCAATCTCGCCGAATTGCTCGCGCGCCTGCGCGTCGCCCAACGAATGGTCGAATACGAGGTCGATCTCCGCCGCAAGATCGTCGAACTCGAGGCGCTGGAACAACGTCACCGCCTGCTCGGCGACCTGCTCACCACTCCCGTTTCGGCCGAGCTCGTCCCGGCCGGACCGGTCGAGCCCTCCAAGCCGTTGACGACGTTCACCACCGACCAGCTCGTCGTGCTGGCCTCCATCGCACTGGAGCAACTCGGCTTCGGCGAAGTACGCGTCACGGAAGCAGCGGAAACTCCCGTACCCTTCCGCGTGGCCTATTGCGCCTGGGTGGCCCTGATCGCGATCGATGACGAGCGCTGGATCGACCTCGTCCTCGAAGCCGAGCCCGCTGCGATCGCCGACCTGATGGAGAAGACGCTCCATCGCCGCAACAACACCAACCTGCCCAAACAGGCGTTCCTCGCCGAGGCGCTCACCATCGTGAGCTCGGCCCTGCGCTCCGAACTGCGTCAACGCCCCTGCGACACGCTCATGCCCTACCTGTCGCGGGCGCTGTATTCCGAGCAGCACCGGCTCAAGCTGCCCCTGCCCGACAACTCCCGGCCGCTCCTGCTCGAAGTGGCCGGCCACACGCTTCGCTTCACCGTCGTCGAACAGCCGTCGCCCATCCGGCGCCGCATCTCCCATCAGCTGCGACTGCTCGAAGTGCTCGCCGAGGCCTACCCGCCACCCAAGACTCACGACGTGGCGCTGCTGAGCCGCGGCGCGGTGCTCAACGAGCGCTACATCGAGAAACTCACCTCCTTCGCCGAAGCCACCGCTGACCAGTTCCCCGTTCCCGTCTATGCCCCGAGCCCGCTCGCACTGCACTTCCACCGCGAAGGGTCCGGTTGACGCCGTAGTGGGGGAATCCCCTCAGTTCGCCTTTGAGTTTCGGTCGCCCCGACCGATAGGAGGAACTCCCTCCTCCTGCTCCGTTCCACGCGTCCCGCATCCACTCCCGACATGAAGGTCTTGATCGCCGAAGACGACCGGATCTCCCGCGAAATCCTGGCCCGGGCGCTTGAGACCGCGCACTACGAGACCCTGGCCGTCACCGACGGCTCGGCCGCCCTCGCCGCGCTCCTCGACGCCGACAGCCCGTTGATCGCGCTGCTCGATTGGGTCATGCCCGGACTCGATGGCACCGAGGTCTGCCGCCAGCTGCGCGCAACGAAGCGGCCGATCCAGCCCTACATCATCATCGTCAGCTCCAAATTCCGCACCGGCGAGATCACCGAAGGACTCGACGCCGGCGCCGACGATTTCATCAGCAAACCCTTCGACCCCGACGAACTCCTCGCCCGCATGCGCGTGGCCGAGCGCATCGTCGGCTACCAGATCGCCCTGCAGAAACAGCTGGACCAATACGATTCGCTCGGCCGCCGCTACAGTCTCCTCGGCGAAATCGTCGCCCAACAGCTCCAGCCCCCCCTCGAAGCGCTCGACCTGCCGCCCGACCCGATCGCGGAGGCCGAGGACGCCCCGCCCCCCCTGGCTCCGGTCGCCCCGCCCCCGATCTGGTTCGCCGCCGGCGAGATCCAAACCTTGGTGCCACGCGCCCTCACCGAGCTCGGTCTCTCGGCCCATCCCACCGTCGCCCCGCCCGGCGAACGCGCCACCGGCGTTGCCTCGTTCACGACGTGGGCCGGCTTCCTCGACCTCAAGCACAACCGCTGGATCGATCTCGTCATCGAGATCGACGCCGGTGCCGCCCTCGTCGTCTACGAACGCGCGCTGCGTCGCAAACCGCTCAAGCCGGCCGATGTGTGCAGCTTCCTCGCCGAGACCCAGGCGGTCATCGCCGCCACGCTCAAGTCCGCGCTCTCCACCAAAGGCTGCCACGTCACCGCACCGCTGCTCACGCGCGCCGAGCAACGCGATCTCTGGGATCCCGCCCTGCGGATCCCCGGCGAGAGCGAGCTCTACCGCTTCGACCTCGACGGCGTGACGCTCGACCTCGCGGTCGTCTGCTACCCCAGCGCGCCCCGGCCGCGGTCGCCCTGGGACCTGCGTCTCCACGAAGTAATCGCAGCGCCCTACCCGGCCGCCCGGGCGCCCAACGCCCCGCCCATCGCGGACCGCGGCGAGGCGCTCACCGAGCACCTCATCAAGCAGATCGCGGACTGCGCCGACCGCATGCCCCAAGAGGAGAACGCCGCCGTCTACGAACTCTCGCCGATCGCCCAGCGCTTCCACCGCGCCAACGGCGCCATCCGGGCGCTGTGAGGGGCGATGCCAGCGACCCGCGCTGCGCTGTGCCCACGCAAGTCGAGCCGGGCGTGTCTCGATTTCAACTTCAGGGGACGGCGCGGAGCGCCGTCCCGACTGCGGGCAACTGAACCCGCCTACTTCCGGATCGCGTAGGCGACGTTCTTGGCGAGCTCTTCCTGCGTCTTGGAGAACGCGGCGTTGACCTCGTCGTCGGTGAGCGTCCGGTCGTCGGCCCGATACACCAGCGAGAAGGCGAAACTCTTCTTCCCCTCGGGCAGGCCCTTGCCCTGGTAGACGTCGAAGAGCCGCACGTTTTCCAGCGCGAGCTTGCCGCCGGCGGCCGCGCGGGCCGCCTTGGCGACATCGCGGCGCACCGTCTCGGCGGCGGCACCGCCATCGACCACAAGCGCGATGTCGCGCAACGCGGCCGGGAAGAGGCTGATGTTTTTGAACTTCGCGCGCGGCTGCGCGACGGCGACCTTCTCGGGCAGCACGTATAGCATGCCGGCGACCACGCCGCCGGTGATGCCGAGCTTGCGCAGCATCTCCAGATTCAGGAGACCGCAGCGCGCCTCGACGCCATCGGTCAGGCGGCCGAAGGTGGCCGAGTGGCCGGGCTGCCAGCCGGCGCTGGTCGCCGCGACGGGTTCGACGCGCAACGAGTCGAACGCGACGCCGGCGTTGGCGGCCACGATTCCGAGATGGCGTTTCGCCGTGAAGAAATCGCCGGGCGCGCGGGCGAGCCACTGGGCCTCGTCGGACGTCGTGGCGATCACGAAGCCCACGGAGAGACACTCATAGATCTTCCCGTCCTGCTCGCGAAAGGTGCGGCCAACCTCGAAGAGCTTCGTGGCGCCGGTGCGGCGGTCCTGATTGAGGCGAAGGTTCTCGAGCAGGCCGTTGATGAGCGAGGCGCGCAGGTGCGAGTATTCCTCGGTGAACGGATTCGCGAGGCCGAGCGTCTTCGCCGCGGTCTCGGAGATCCACGCAGCAGTCTCCGGTCCGGAGCGCTGCGAGTAGTTGCAGCACTCGTGAAAGTGCTGGCCCACGAGATACGCAATCGCGGCGCGGTTGAACTCAGTGATCGGATCGTCGGCCTCCGGCAACGCGACGGCGACGACCGGGGCCGGCGGAATCTTCTCACAGCCATACAGGCGCACGACCTCCTCGACGAGATCGACCCCGCGGTCGAGATCACCGCGCCAGCTCGGAACCTTCACCGTCCAAGTGACGCCGGTGAGGCGCGTCGTGTCGGCACGTTCCTCGATCTCGAGCTCGAGCGCCTCAAGCAGTTCGCGCATCGTAGTATCCGGGATGTCGTAACCGGCGCGGGCGCGAAGGAAGTCGGGCGTGACCTCGATGGCAGTCTCGGTGACCGGCTCGCTGCCGACGTTGAAGAGCGGGCCGACGACCTTGCCGCCGGCGGTGTCGAGGATGAGGTCGATCGCGCGTCGGGCGGCGGACAACACGCCGCGCGGATCCACGCCGCGCTCGAAGCGGTAGGAGCTGTCCGAGGAAAGGCCGAGCTTCTTCGAGGTCCAGCGGATGCCGGTCGGCTTGAAGAACGCGCTCTCGAGCACGAGGTCGGTCGTGGTGGCGTCGACCTCGGCAGTGGCGCCGCCCATGATGCCGGCGACGACGAGCGGTTTCTCGGCGTCGGCGATGACGAGCATGCGGCCGTTGAGCACGCGCTCCTTGTTGTCGAGGGTGACGAGCTTCTCGCCGTCGCCCGCGCGGCGGATGATGAGGCGGTGGCCGGCGATCTTCTTCGCGTCGAACGCATGCAGCGGCTGGCCGGTCTCGAGCAGGACGAAGTTGGTGACGTCGACGACGTTGTTGATGGGGCGCAGGCCGACCGCCTGGAGCGCCTCCTGCAGCCAGGCCGGGCTCGGGCCGATCTTCACGCCGGAAATGACATGAGCGGTGTAGTGCGGGCAGTCCTCCTCGGCGGTCACGGCGACGGACTCGAGGATCTGCGGCACAGCGGGCGCGGACGCCGCCGGCGAGTTCGCCTTGATCTCCGGATACTGCAGCGGCAGGCGGAACCAAGCGGCGAGCTCGCGGGCGAGGCCGAGGTGCGAGAGGCAGTCGGGGCGGTTGGGGGTGATCTCGAGATCGAACACGACGTCGCCCGCACCGATGGCTTCGTGGATCGGCGTGCCGAGCGTCGGGTTGTTCTGGAGCACGAGCAGGCCGCCCGCGTCGTCACCGAGGCCGAGTTCCCGGGCCGAGCACATCATGCCGTTGGATTCCACGCCGCGGATCTTGGAGACCTTGATCTTGAAATCGCCCGGCATCACGGCGCCCGGGAGCGCGACCGGCACACGGTGGCCGGCGTCGCAGTTGGGCGCGCCGCAGACGATCTGGACGGGCGCGGCGTCGGGCGCGAGGCGCACGGTGCAGACGGAGAGCTTGTCGGCGCCGGGGTGTTTGTCGCGAGTGACGATCTCGCCCACGACGACCTGAGCCATCGGTGCGAGGCCGGTGCGATGGACGCCCTCGACCTCGAAGCCGATCATCGTGAGGGCATGGGAGATTTCGTCGACCGGGCGGTCGAGCGCGACATAGCGGCGGAGCCAGTTGAGCGAGAGTTTCATGTCGGAAAAGGGATTCGGAGCGACAGAAGGGAACGACCTCAGGCGAACTGACGGAGGAAGCGCGCGTCGTTCTGGTAGAAGTAGCGGATATCGTCGACGCCGTAGAGCATCATGGCGATGCGCTCGATGCCCATGCCGAAGGCGTAGCCGGT
>JAHFTC010000081.1:16296-18477 GCA_023269585.1 Opitutaceae bacterium | reverse complement strand
GGTCGGGGCTCGGTTCCGTGCACTCCGTGCAATCGGTGGTCGAAGATCCGGAAGGTTGGACCACAGAACGCACGGAAGGCACAGATTCACGGAGTTCTCCGTTCCGCGTTCTCCGTTCTCTGTGCTCTCTGTGTTCTCTGTGGTTAAACTGCTGCTTTCCGGTCTCCGGTGTCCGGTCTCCGGTTCACCGTCCACCGCCCACAGTCCACCGTCCACCGTCCACCGTCTACCGGTCACCCCCGGCAACGCCGGGTTGATGCAGCCGGGGTATTTACCCGGCGGTTTCGCTCGCCAGCCGCACCGCCACCCGGCAATTTCCGCGCCGAATTCCGCGGTCGTCGCGTGCGGCCGTTTGTCATTCGTACCCGGTCTCTCATCCTTCCCGCCATGTCCTGGTCCCGCTTCACCTCGCTCTCCTTCCACGACGAACGCCTCGCGTTCACGCTCGACCTGAGCCGCATGGGCTTCGACACCGAGGCCCTCGCCATCCTGGAACCGAAGTTCCAGCAGGTCTTCGACGACATGGCCATGCTCGAGCAGGGCGCCATCGCCAACCCCGACGAGCAGCGCATGGTCGGCCACTACTGGCTGCGCTCCCCCGCCCTCGCGCCCACCCCCGAGATCAAGACCGCCGTATCCGATTCCCTCACGCGCATCCAGGACTTCGCCGGCCGCGTGCACCGCGGCGAGCTCGCCGGCCCGCGCGGGCCCTTCAAGCAGGTGCTCGTGATCGGCATCGGCGGTTCGGCCCTCGGCCCGCAGTTCGTGCGCGAGGCCCTCGGCCACCCCAAGACCGACCTGATGGCGGTCTGGTTCTTCGACAACACCGACCCGGACGGCATGGACACCGTGCTCGCCGCCCTCGCCGGCAAGCTCCATGAGACCGTCGTGCTTGTGATCTCGAAGTCCGGCGGCACCGTCGAGACCCGCAACGGGATGCTCGAGGCCGCCGCCGCGTTCCAGGCCGCCGGCCTGAACTACCCGAAGCATTTCGTCGCCGTCACGGGCGAAGGTTCCAAGCTCGACCATGTCGCCCAGGGCGAGGGCTGGCTCGCACGTTTCCCGATGTGGGACTGGGTGGGCGGCCGCACCTCCGTGCTCGGGCCGGTGGGCCTGTTGCCCGCGGCGCTCCAAGGTCTGGATATCGGCGAGCTGCTCGGCGGCGCCGCCGCGATGGACCAGCTCACCCGCAACCCGAAGCTGCGGGAAAACCCCGCCGCGCTGCTCGCCGCCGCGTGGTACCTCGCCACCAAGGGCGTGGGCGAGAAGGACATGGTCATCCTCCCCTACAAGGACCGCCTGCTCCTCTTCTCGCGCTACCTCCAGCAGCTCATCATGGAGTCGATCGGCAAGGAGCTCGACCTCGCCCGCCGCGTCGTCAACCAGGGCATCGCCGTCTACGGCAACAAGGGTTCCAGCGACCAGCACGCCTACGTGCAGCAGCTGCGCGAGGGCGTGAACAACTTCTTCGTCACCTTCATCGAGGTCCTGCGCGACCGCGCGGGCGAGTCGATGGAAGTCGAGGCCGGCGGCATCACCTCCGGCGACTACCTGCAGGGCTTCTACCTCGGCACGCGCGACGCGCTCACCGAGAAGGGCCGCGAATCGCTCACCATCACCGTGCCCGACGTGTCCGCGAAGACCATCGGCCTGCTGATCGCCCTCTACGAGCGCACGGTCGGCTTCTACGCCACGCTGGTGAACCTCAACGC
Source organism: Opitutaceae bacterium (assembly GCA_023269585.1). Lineage (GTDB taxonomy): Bacteria > Verrucomicrobiota > Verrucomicrobiia > Opitutales > Opitutaceae > CAJCBL01. Next base: position 16,765 of record JAHFTC010000081.1, on the reverse strand, counting down.
GTATCACCAACCCGGAGTCGAAGCCGGCAAGAAGGCCGCCGGGGTCGTGATCGCGCTGAAGAAGAAGATCACCGGCGCCCTCGCCGCCGATCCCGGCACGGCCTTCACCGCCGAGGCCCTCGCCGCCCGCCTCGGCACCGACCCCGAGCCCGTGTTCAAGATCCTCGAACACCTCGCCGCCAACCCGCAGTCCGGCGTGACCCGCGGCCGCGGCACCCTCTGGCACCAGGCGACGTTCACGAAGAGCTGAGCCGGTGACCGGTGGACGGTGGCCGGTAGACGGTGGACGGTGGACGGTGACCTGTAGCCGGCCGCGGTGAGGCCGGTGAGGTTTCGCGTGCCGCGAAACCTGAGGGCGCCGCAAGCGACGCCCGGGTGGTTGTAGCCGGCCGCGCTGAGGCCGGTGTCCGGTGGGTCGGCCTGCGGCCTTGTAGCGGAACTCGTGAGAGTTTCGACGTCCTGATTCCCT
>JAHFTC010000081.1:0-16286 GCA_023269585.1 Opitutaceae bacterium | reverse complement strand
TCCGCATTCCGCAATCCGCATTCCCCAATCCGTCCTCTGCCGCCTCCGTTCCTGATTCCCTGAGTTCCAGATTCGCTCTTCCGAACTCCGGGGTCACCGCCCCCGGCTACATCGTTCTCTGCGTTCCTGCTTCCCTGAGTTCCAGAGCGATCGCTTCCGCCTCGTTCCCCGTTCCCCGTTCCCCGTTCTCCGTTCTCCGTTCGTCTCCACCTTCCCCGCTCCGGTCGGGGCTCGGTTCCGTGCACTCCGTGCAATCGGTGGCGAAGATCCGGAAGGTTGGACCACAGAACGCACGGAAGGCACAGATTCACGGATTTCTCCGTTCCGCGTTCTCCGTTCTCTGTGCTCTCTGTGTTCTCTGTGGTTAAACTGCTGCTTTCCGGTCTCCGGTGTCCGGTTTCCGGTTCACCGCCCACCGTTCACCGTCCACCGTCCACCGCCCACCGTCCACCGGTCCACGGATCGTTCCTAAACTTCTCGCGGACCGGCCCGATGTTAGGCGGCAGCCGCACCGGACTCCCAACAGGAGCCCGCGCACGGCCTCAACATGGCTTTGCTGGAAATCGATTCATTGACCCCCGGGATGAAAGTCGGGAAGGACGTCGTCGAGGCGTCCGGCCAGGTGCTGCTGCGCACCGGCACCGAAATCACCGAGAAACACCTGCGTGTGCTCCGTTCCTGGGGCATCCAGCAGGTGGAGATTGAAGGCCCGAAACCGCCGGACAACGAGGACTCGCTCCTCGCCCGGGCCACGCCCGCCGTGCTCGACCGCGTCCACGCCACCGTGGCCACCCGTTTCCGCCACGCCGATCCCGCCCACCCGGGGATCGCCGAACTCATGCGCCTGGCCGTGCTCGACGAGCTCCGCCAGCAGCTCCCGCCGCCGCCGCCCCCGCCCGCCCCATGAGCACGACCGTCGCGCAACTCATCGCCAAGGTCCGCACCGTCTACTCGCTGCCACAGACCTTCCACCGGCTCCAGGAGGTCGTGCAGAATCCCGACAGCTCCATGAGCGACATCGGCGAGGTGCTCATGGCCGACCAAGCCCTCTCCGCCCGCATCCTCCAGCTGGCCAACAGCTCCTTCTACGGCTTTCCCTCCCGCATCGAGACCATCAGCCATGCCGTGACGATGATCGGCGCCGAGCAGATGGTCGCCCTCGTGCAGGGCACCTGCGTGGCCTCGATCTTCAGCCGCGTGCCGCGCGAGCTCGTCAACATGGAGCTGTTCTGGCGCCACAGCATCGCCTGTGGCGTCACCGCCCGCCTGGTCGCCGCGCGTCGCCGGGAGCCCAATACCGAGCGTTTCTTCCTCCTCGGCCTGCTGCACGACATCGGGCGGCTGGTGATCTTCCAACACCTGCCCGAACAGGCGGCCGCCGCGGTGGAGCTCGCCGGCCGGGAGCAGCGGCTGCTCTTCCAGACCGAGAATACGATCCTGGGTTTCGACCACGCCACCGTGGGCTACGACCTGCTGCGCACCTGGAAGCTTCCGGCCCGCCTGTGCGAGCCGATCAAGATGCACCACAGCTACACCGGTTCGAGCCTCTACCCGATCGAGACCGCCATCCTTCACACCGCCGACGTGATCGTGAGCGCCATGCGCTGCGGTTCCAGCGGCGAACGGTACGTGCCCCCGCTCCACGCCCCGCACTGGGACCTCGCCGGCCTCGGCGCCGAGATGATCCCGCCGCTCGAAAAGGAGATCAACCGCCAGCTCGAAGAGGTGATCAAGACCATCCTCGCCTGAGGCGAGCGCCGTAACCGGTAATGGAACACCCGCCCGCCAGCCCCCTGCCCACCAGCGACATCCGCACCCTGCGGCCGTTCGAGCAGATCGAACTGCTCGAGATCCTCTCCTCGCTCGGCAGTTCCCTCAGTCTCAACAGCGGCGAGACCAAGCAGATCCTCAAGAGCCTGCGCATCCACCTGCGCCAGCTCCTGCCCCTCCACACCGCCGCCTTCTTCCTCGTCTCCCACGACAACGCCGAATTCCTCCTCGAGGACTGCGATCCCCCCGCCAACCGCGAGCTCATCCAGCAGGCCGTCGATCGCGCCATCGACGAGGGCACCTTCGCCTGGGCGCTCCGCCAGAACCGCCCGCTCTTCACCCGCGCCGGCGACACCACCGCCGGCACGCTCGTGCTCCACTCCATCGCGACGCGCTCGCGCTGCCTCGGCATGTTCGTCGGTCTCCTGCGCGATGCCCGCATGCATGAGAACGACATCGGCATGCGGCTGCTCACGATCATCCTCGGCCAGGGCGCCTACGCCCTCGAGAATTCCACGCTGCAGCTGCGCATCATGCGCCAGAACGCCGACCTGGAGCAGATGGTCGCCGTGCGCACCTCCCAGCTCGAGGTCGCCCTCACCGCCGCGCAGGAATCGGCCCTCGTGAAGTCCCGCTTCCTCGCCAACATGAGCCACGAGATCCGCACGCCGATGAACGGCATCCTCGGACTCACCGAACTGCTCGAATCCTCCAACCTCGACGAGGAACAGCGCGCCGACTTGCACACGCTGCGCGAGTGCGGCCAGAACCTCCTGGTCATCCTCTCGGACATCCTCGACTACTCCAAGATCGAGGCCGGCAAACTCGTGCTCGAGCACGAGCCCTTCGATCTCCACCACCTCGCCCACGACGTCATCCGCCTCATGCGGCCGCTGGCCCAGGCCAAGAACGTGGAACTCCGGCTGGAAGTCGACGAGTCGGTGCCCGGCCAGGTGCTCGGCGACCAGACCCGCCTGCGCCAGGTGCTGCTCAACCTCCTCGGCAACGCGATCAAGTTCACGGACCACGGCCATGTCGCCTGCGAGATCCGGCCCGCCCACGTCGGCGGCCCGGTCACCGACGCCCCCGTCGCCCTGCGTTTTGAGATCTCGGATACCGGCATCGGCATGAACGCCGCCACGCTCGAGCACCTCTTCCGCCCCTTCTCCCAGGCCGATGCCTCCACCACCCGCGTTTACGGCGGCACCGGCCTCGGCCTCGCGATCAGCAAATCGCTCTGCAACCTCATGAACGGCGACATCTGGGCGACCAGCCAGCCCGGCGCCGGCAGCAAGTTCTCCTGCGAGATCCCGTTCGAGCTCCCCGCCTCCGCCAACCACCACGGCGCCCGCCGGCCGCCCACCGTCTTCGACGCCGGCCTCGCCGAGGCGCACCCGCTGCGCATCCTCGTGATCGACGACAGCGCGATGAACCAGCTCGTCGCCTGCCGCATGCTCACGAAGATGGGCTACACCCCCATCGTCGCCACCGGCGGCGAACAGGGTCTGAAGATCGCCCTCGCCGAGACCTTCGACCTGCTGCTCATCGACCTCCAGATGCCCGACCTCGACGGCTACGAGGTGCTCCGCAACGTCCACAGCCGCCTCCCCGCCAGCCACCGCCCGCGTTGCGTCGCCATGACCGCCAACGCCCTGCGGGAAGACCGCGACAAGTGCCTGCACGTCGGCTTCGACGCCTTCCTGCCCAAGCCCTTCAGCTCGGCCGACCTCAAGCAGCATCTCATGGATACGATGCCCGTGGGCGCTTCCATGCGGTAAGGTTTTTCGTTCCGAAAAACCTGAGGCCGCCGCACGCGGCACCCGGGTGAGCTGTAGCCGGCCGCGCTGAGGCCGGTGAGGTTTCGCGTGCCGCGAAACCTGAGGGCGCCGCAAGCGGCACCCGGGTGAGCTGTAGCCGGTTTCCGCCGTAGCGGAACTCGTGAGAGTTTCGAGGTCGCGCTCAGTATCCGGTTTCCTGATTCCCTGAGTTCCACATTCGGTCTTCCGCCAATCCGCATTCCGCATTCCCCAATCCGTCCTCTGCCGTCTCCGTTCCTGCTTTCCTGAGTTCCAGAGCGATCGCTTCCGCCTCGTTCCCCGTTCCCCGTTCTCCGTTCGTCTCCACCTTCCCCGCTCCGGTCGGGGCTCGGTTCCGTGCACTCCGTGCAATCGGTGGTCGAAGATCCGGAAGGTTGGACCACAGAACGCACGGAAGGCACAGATTCACGGAGTTCTCCGTTCCGCGTTCTCTCCAGTCTCTGTGCTCTCTGTGTTCTCTGTGGTTAAATCCGCCGGTTTCCGGCCTCCGCCCTTCGTCCTGCTTTCCTGAGTTCCAGAGCGATCGCTTCCGCTTCGTTCCCCGTTCTCCGTTCCGCGTTCTCCGTTCGTCTCCACCTTCCCCGCTCCGGTCGGGGCTCGGTTCCGTGCACTCCGTGCAATCGGTGGTCGAAGATCCGGAAGGTTGGACCACGGAACGCACGGAAGGCACAGATTCACGGAGTTCTTGGTTCCGCGTTCTCCGTTCCGCGTTCTCCGTTCTCTGTGCTCTCTGTGGTTAAACTGCTGCTTTCCGGTTTCCGGGGTCCGATCAACCGCTCACCGGCAACCGTCCACCGCTCACCGCCCGCCCTGCCAATCGCAACCCGGCCCTCCAAAATCAAAAATCAGCGCAGAAACTCCGTCACGGCCGCGACAAACGCCTCGCGCTGCTCGATGTGCGGGTTGTGGCCGCTCTCGGCCACCGTCTCGATCCGCGCCTGCGGGAAACGCGCGGCGATCTCCGGCCGGTCCTCCGCGCGCACGTGCCACGAGCGGCCGCCGATCACGAACAGCGTCGGCCCCTTGTACCGGTCGCCCGGCGACAGCGATGTCCGCGCGATCTCGTCGAGCTCGGCGTGCAGCGCCGGCACATTGACGCGCCAGTGGAACACGCCGTCGTCGCCGCGCTCGAGGTTCGTGGTGAGAAACTTGATCATCGCCCAGTCCTTCACGACCGCGCCGAGCTGCGTCTCCGCCTCCGCCCGCGAGGCGAGCTTCTCCGGCACGATCGCCAGCATGGCCTCGAGGATGCCGCGGAACTTGGAGGCGTCGTAGTCGCGCGGCGCGATGTCGACGGACACCAGACGCTCGACGCGCGCGGGGTGGTGGCAGGCCAGCGCCATCGCGAGCTTGCCGCCCATGCTGTGGCCCAGCAGCGCCGCGCTCGCCAGACCCTGCGCGTCCATCCAGCGCAGCACATCGGCCTCGAGGGTGGCGAAATCGTGGTCCTCGGCGTGTGGTGACATCCCGTGGTTGCGCAGGTCGAGCGCGAGCACATGGCGCTGCGCCGCCAGGGCCGCGCCGACGGTCTGCCAGTTGCGCGAGGAACCGAGCAGCCCGTGGATGATCACCAGCGGCGGTTTCCCCGCCCCGCCGAAGTCGCGATGGAAAAGTGGGAGCATGGGGGGCCGGTCACTGCACCTTCACGGCGTGCCGGTCGGCGCGACGCGCCTTCCACGCCCGGTATTCCGCCGAGGACCGGAACGCCGCGTAACTCTCGTCGGCGGCGATGGCCGCCTCCATGTCCGAGCCGGAGAACGTCGCTTCCACCTCGTCGAGCAGTACGGCCACGGCCCCGTGGTCGTTCGCGTTGAGCTCGAGCTGGAGCAGCACGTCGTAGACATTCGCCATCGACGGGTCCGCGGCGAGCGCCGCGCGCGCCGCGGCCCGGCATTCGTCGAACCGGCCCGCCAGGAACAGCATGTTCGCTTTCAGGAAATCGAGGTACGGGTCGCCGCCAAGCGAACGCCCCAGCGACTCCAGCCGCCGCACCACCCCGGCGTAATCCTTGCGCATGAAATCGGCGTCGAGGCCGACGAGATCCAGCGACGGGTCGCCCGGAAAGGCGCGTTCCCATTCGTCCAGCACGGCCAGGTAGGCATCCCCGCCCTCCTGCTGCGCGGCCTGCACGCGGAGCATGAGCACCAGTTTGTTGCTCCGCACTTCGGGCGGGAGGGCGGCGAACGCCTCCTTCGCGCCCGCCAGATCCCCGGCGCGCAGCTTCTCCTGCGCCTTCTGGATCTGCGGCAGTCCCTTCAGGTAGGCGTTCTCGCCGCCGGTGAGGCGGGCCAGGAACCCGGCGTTCTGCGCCGCAAACGCCGGCAGCACCAGCCGACGCGTCGACGCCGACATCAACTCGCCGGTCAGGTAGACATGGGCGTCGACCCACTTCAGCTTCCCGTTCGGCCGCCGCGCCACCACAAAGGCGTAGAAATTCATCGCCCCCTCACTGGTCACGAACCGCACCAACGGGCGAAGCTCGCCGTCGACGGTCTGGACCCGCAGAAAGCGGGACTTCGTGAACTTCGGGAGCTCGCGGCCCAGCGACTCCCGCACGCTGGTGGCGAACGACGTGGTAAACTCCCGCCGGTCCTTGTCGGAGATCGTAAGTCCCTTGAGCACGATCCCCGCGAGGGTGAACGGATCGAACCCGTTGAGCACCGCCGCACTGTCGCCTGTGTTGATCGCCTTGGCGATCTCCTCGCCGAACGCCGCGCACTCCGCCTCGGTGATCGGCGCCGCCGGCGCCGTCTCGGCCGCCTTGGGCGCGTCGTCACCCGCGTGCGCCAGCGGCCCGGCGGGAAACAGAATCGACACCGTCACAACAGCGCTGAGGAGAAAACGGGAGCTCATGTTCGGAATGCTTTCGTTCGAAACGTGTCCGGGGTTGTTCGCCGGGCACGCGGATCACACCCGCCCCCCGCTCCTTCGCCAAGCCCCGAGTGGGCGGTGTGCGGGATGTAGCCGGGGGCGCTGACCCCGGAAGGCCCGCCGGCAACCGGCCACCGTCCACCGTCGACCGTCCACCGGCCACCGGCAACCGGCCTCACCGCGGCCGGCTACATCCCACCCGGGCGTCGCTTGCGGCGCCCTCAGGTTTCGCGGCACGCGAAACCTCACCGGACCTCGAAACTCTCACGAGTTCCGCTACGCCGTCTACCGGCCACAGGCAACCGGCCTCCGGTCCACCGTCCACAGACCACCGTCCACCGTCGACCGTCCACCGGCCACCGGCAACCGGCCTCACCGCGGCCGGCTACACCACCGCCTTCTGTCGTCCGTCATCCGCCCTCCGGCATCCGCCCTCCGCCCTCCGCCCTTGTCACTTGGGCACCTGCTACTTGTCCCCTTCTTCCTCCCTCCTCCTCGTTTTCCGACTTCCGCCCCCCGCCTCGGGCCTCCAGCCTCCGACCACCCATGGCCGACGAGAAGCTCACGCCGATGTTGCAGCAGTATTTCGAGGTGAAGCGCTCCCTCGCGCCCAACACCCTGCTGCTCTTCCGCCTCGGCGACTTCTACGAGATGTTCTTCGAGGACGCCGAGCTCGGCGCCAAGCTCCTCGGCATCACCCTCACCGCGCGCAACGGCCACGCGATGGCCGGCATCCCCTTCCACGCCGCCGACAACTACGTGGGCAAGCTGCTCGCCGCCGGCCGCAAGGTCGCCATCTGCGACCAGACCGAGGCCCCCCAGGCGGGCAAACTCGTCCGTCGCGCCCTCACCCGTATCCTGAGCCCGGGCACCACGCTCGACGCCAACCAGCTCGACTCCGCGCGCAACCGCTACCTCGCCGCCCTCGCGCGCGACAGCCGCGGCCTCCATGCCGCCTGGATGGACCTCTCCACCGGCGAGTTCCGCCTCGCGACCGACCCGAAGCCCGAAAACCTCCTGCCCGTGCTCCACGCCCTCGCCCCGAGCGAGCTCGTGATCGCCGAGGGTGCGCTCGAGGTCTGGCGCGCCGCCCCGCACGCGGAAACCGCGCTGCACGCCCTCGCCCATTTCGCCGGCGAACGCGTCGTGTCCGAACTTCCCGGTTACCACTTCGAGACCACCGCCGGCGCCCATGCCGTGCGGACCGCCCTCGGCGTGCTCAACCTCCAGGGCTTCGGTCTCGCCGACGACCATCCCGGCCTCGGGCCCGCCGGCGCGCTCGTCCACTACGCGACCGAGAACCTCCGCGCCAAGCCCGAGAACCTGCGTTCGCTGCGCGAATACTCCAGCCGCCGCTCCCTGCTGCTCGACCCGGCGACGCTGCGCAACCTCGAGATCTTCGCCTCCGTCTCCGGCGGTCGCTCCGGCAGCCTGCTCGCCGCGCTCGACCGCACCCATACGCCCGGCGGTGCGCGGCTGCTCGAGCGTTTCCTCGCCGCCCCGCCGCTCGACCTCGTCGAGATCGAGCGCCGCCAGGCCTGCGTGGGCGAACTGCTCGAGCGCCCCGTGCTGCTGGCCGAGCTGCGCGACGCGCTCAAGCACGTGCGCGACATCCCGCGCATCCTCGGCCGCCTGCAGAACCGCCTGCGCAACCCGCGCGAGCTCGCCGCCGTGCGCGAGACGCTCGCGCAGTTGCCCGCGATCATCGCCGGTCTCGACCAGCGCGAGGCGCTCGGCCTGCTCGCGCTGCGCGGCCGCCTGACCGACCTGCCGGCGCTGCGCGACCTGCTCGGCGCCGCGCTGCGCGACGAGCTCCCGACCGACCTCGCCGAGGGCGGCTACATCCGCGCGGGTTTCGACGCCGAGCTCGACCACCTCCAGTCCCTCACCTCCGGCAACAAGACCTGGCTCGCCGAACTCGAACGCTCCGAGCAGGAGCGCTCCGGCATCCGCAGCCTGAAGGTGAAATTCAACAACGCCTTCGGCTACTACATCGAGGTCACCAAGGCCAACCTCGCCCTCGTCCCCGCCGACTACATCCGCCGCCAGACCACCGTGAACGGCGAGCGCTTCGTCACCGAGGCCCTGCGACAGAAGGAGAAGGAGATCTTCCACGCCGAGGAAAACGCCCTCGCCCGCGAGCAGTCCCTCTTCGCCGACCTCGTCGCCAAGGTGCTGGACGACGCCGTCTCACTCACGCAGACCGCCGACGCCCTCGCCGAGCTCGACGTCTACGCCGGCTGGTCCGTGCTGGCCCGGGAGAACGACTACGTGCGGCCGACCGTCGACGACAGCGACGTGCTCGACATCGAGGAAGGCCGCCACCCCGTGGTCGAGCAGATGCTCCGCCACAGCGCCGCCGGACTCGCCGGCACGCAGGCGTTCGTGCCCAACGACACCGCACTCTCCGGCAGCGACGCGCAGATCATGCTGCTCACCGGCCCGAACATGGCCGGCAAATCCACCTACATCCGGCAGGTCGCGCTCATCGTGCTCATGGCGCACATCGGCTGCTGGGTACCGGCGAAACGTTGCCGCCTCGGCGTCGTCGACCGCGTGTTCTCCCGCGTGGGCGCCAGCGACGATCTCGCGCGCGGGAACTCGACGTTCATGGTCGAGATGAACGAGACCGCGAACATCCTCAACAACGCCACCGACCGCAGCCTCATCATCCTCGACGAGGTCGGCCGCGGCACCTCGACCTACGACGGCCTGAGCATCGCCTGGGCGGTGGTCGAGCACCTCCACCGCGATCCCGCCGCGGGCCCGCGCACGCTCTTCGCCACGCACTACCAGGAGCTCACGCAGCTCGACAAGTTCCTGCCGCGCCTGCGCAACTTCTCCATCGCGGTGAAGGAGTGGAACGAGGAGATCATCTTCGTGCGCCGCGTGATCCCCGGCGCCGCCGACCGCAGCTACGGTATCCAGGTCGCCCGCCTCGCCGGCCTGCCGCTCACCGTGATCGACCGCGCCAAGGTGATCCTCACCCAGCTCGAGTCGGACGACACAACCGTCACCGTACCCGCCCCGCAGACACGTCCCCGCCGCAAGCTCCACGTCGCCCCCGCCGACGACGGCCAGTTGAGCCTGCTGTGATGTAGCCGGCCGCGCTGAGGCCGGTCCGTTGTAGCCGGCCGCGCCGAGGCCGGTCTGTTGTAGCCGGTCCGTTGTAGCCGGCCGCGCCGAGGCCGGAATTCCGGGGTCGCCGCCCCCGGCTACAATGCCGCCCCCAGCTACAGCGCCGAGGCCGGCTTCTAGTTTTGCCACGAACACAGCCTCCAACTACAACGTCAGGCATGCAAACCCCGTCGCCGCCCCGCAAACACTTGCGGCGTCTTGCGGTGGTCTTCGGGCGGCAACCCGTGTTTTTCCTCACCACGTGCGTGCACGAGCGCCGCCGCCTGCTGGCGTCCGAATCCACCGCCGAGGTGTTACGCGACGAGTGGCGCGGTGCGACGGCCCGCCACGGCTGGGCCATCGGCCCCTACGTGGTCATGCCTGATCACGTGCACTTCTTCGCCAGCCCAAGTGGCGGCAACAGCGTCCCGCTCGCAACCTTCATGGGATCATGGAAGGAATGGACGGCCAAACGCCTTTGCCGCGCCAAGGTCTGCGTGGCCCCGGTTTGGCAGGCGGAGTTTTTCGACCATGTGCTCCGTTCGGAGGAAGGCTACTTCGAGAAACGCGAATACATGCGACAAAACCCGGTGCGCGCCGGCCTCTGTGCAGCGCCCGCAGATTGGCCCTACATCGGTTGGATCAATTTCGAATGATCCGATTCCGGCCGCGTTGTAGCCGGCCGCGTTGAGGCCGGTCCGCTGTAGCCGGCCGCGCCGAGGCCGGTCCGCTGTAGCCGGCCGCGCTGAGGCCGGAGTTCCGGGGTCACCGCCCCCGGCTACATCACCCGGTCCGTTGTAGCCGGCCGCGCCGAGGCCGGAATTCCGGGGTCAGCGCCCCCGGCTACATCACCGCCCCCGGCTACAGCACCGCCCCCGGGCAGGCTCACGCCGTCTCCCCGGTGAGCACACTCTTCAAAAGCGCGTTCAACTCGGGCGCGGAAAACGGTTTCGCGAGAAAACCCGCCACCCCGCCTTGGCGCAGCCGCTCCACGATCGCGCCGTCGCTGTAGCCGCTCATCAGGATCACCTTCACATCGGGCCGCAGGCGCCGGAGCTGGTGAAAGGCCTGCTCACCGTCGAGCCGCGGCATCGTCAGATCCAGCAACACGCAGCGAATCTCGTCGGCGTGGGCGCGAAACAGCTCGACCGCCTGCTGCCCATCCGCGGCCTGATGCACCTGAAAGCCCCAGTGCGTGAGCAGGCGGCAGCTCGTCCGACGGACGGATTCCTCGTCGTCGGCGAGCAGGATGGCGCCGGTGCCTCGCCACGCGGCACCCAGCGGCGGCCCCGGCGTGTTGGAAATCTCCTGACTTCCGACCGGGAACAGGACCCGGAAGACAGTCCCCTTTCCGGGCGCGCTTTCCACCTTCAGAGCGCCCTGGTGCTGCCGGACGATGCCCAGCACCGCCGCCAAGCCGAGGCCGCGCCCGGTGAACTTGGTGGTGAAGAAGGGATCGAAGATCCGCTCCAAGGTCGCCGCATCCATGCCACAACCGGTGTCGGCGACCTCGACATAGACGTACGGGCCCGGCACCGGGGATTCTCCCGGGGCGCAGGCGCGCAGATACTCGCGGTCACAATGCAGCGCGCCCGTGGTGAGTCGGATACACCCCTCCTGGTCTCCGACGGCCTCGGCGGCGTTGATCACCAGATTCATGACCACCCGCCGCAGCTGCGCCGGGTCCGCGGTGATGAGCGGGAGATTCTCGCCGAAAGTGCAGCTCAGGCCCGCCTTTTTGGAGATGGAAACCCGCAACAGCCGGAGGGAATCCGCCACCAGCGAGGAGAGCTCGGTGGGCTCCACGGAGAACTGCCCGTGCCCAGCGTAGGCCAGCATCTGGCGGCACAGCTCCGCCGCCCGGCGGGCCGCGCACTCGATCTCCCTCAGGCTCTCCTCGGTCTGCGCGCGCGTCGTATCCTTTTCCAACGCGAGGCTGGCATGGCCGAGGATCGGCATGAGCAGATTGTTGAAGTCGTGGGCAATGCCGCCCGCCATCACCCCGAGGCACGACAGTTTCTGCGCCTGCCTCAGCTTCACCTCGAGCGCCCTCCGCTCCGCCTCCGCCCGCCGCAACGCGGTGATCTCCTCCAGCACCACGTAACACTCCCGGCCATCGTGCGACTGCTCGCAGTCCAGCCGGACAAACACCCCCTGCGGGACGGCCGCAGCGAGGCGGGCCTCGCAGGTATGCCGCATCCCGGTGGCGAATACCTCGGCCAGGGTGGTGCCGATCAGCGGGTGGTCGGCCGGCGCGAAAAAGCTCTGGAGCCGAGCCCCAAGCAGGTCGCCCCGCTCCACCCGGAGCAACTTGGCGCCGGTGAGGTTGGCCTCGCGGATCGTGCCGCCGGCCTGCACGGTGAAGTAGCCGACGGGCGCGAAATCGTAGAGTTCGGTGTAGCGCTGCAGCGCCACCTCCAGCCGGGCCTGCGCCTCGTGCAGCGCCTCATTCTGCATTTCGAGCTCGATTTCATGCACCTGCAGTTCGTGCAGCAATCGCTGCGTGTCCTCGTCTGATCGCACGGGACTTCCGGCGGAGAGTGCCTCCGTCACTACCGACTCCGCCCGCTTTCTCAGACTCCCCTTTCCGGGGGAATCCCTCTCGGGGCTCTTCATGGACTTTCCTTTCGCCGATTCCGGAGCCGCCAACGGCCGCCCGGACGGCTCGCGTCTACGGTGGGGTTCGCGTGTTCGAGGCAGGCCCCGCCGCCGGGTCCGCCGATGGCGCAGTCACGATTGCCCGTGACTCGCACTCGTGCCGCGACTCCGCCTCAAGCTGCTTCGAGGTGGAGAGGTCCGAAAAGGCGATGGCGACGCCACCGATCCGATTCTCGACCGTGCGGTCCGGCATGATGCCCATCGCTTACCACCGATCGGCCCGGGCGGCGAGGGCCATCTCCGACAAACCACCAATTTGAGTCGCTCGGCCGCGCCGGTTTATCCTCGGTGATCCGGCGCTCGTCGCGCGTCCCTCAACGCTCCACTGACTGCCCACCGCTCAGAGCTCGGTGTACTTCTCGGACCGGCCGCGCGCTTTTTCCACCGGGTACTTCGCGGCGTTGCGCGCCATCTTGGCGGTGATCGCGGAGGCGAGATCGATCCCGGTCTGGTTCGCGAACTCCAGGCAGTAGACGACGATGTCGGCCAGTTCGTCCTGCAACGCCGCGCGCTTCTCGGGCCGGGCCATGACCGCGCGCGATTCCTCGGGAGTGACCCACAGCAGCGGCTCCATCAGCTCGGCGGCCTCGGCGGCGATCGCCATCGAGAGGTTCTTCGGCGAATGGAACTGTTCCCAGTCCCGTGCCTGCGCGAAGGCCAGGACCTCCTGTTTGAGGGTGCCGAGAGTGGTGTTGCCGTCGTGCCGCGGATCCATGCCGCGCAGGCTGCCGGCACCCCACCCCGCTCGCAACCGCGAAGCAGCACCGCACTTTTCCCGCTGGTCCCACCCGCCCGGATCCGCTTTCCTCGCCGCACCCCAAGCATGAACTACAACGCGTTCGTCAACCCCGCCACCCGTCAGGTCAACAAGGCCGCGATCGCTTCCGGCACGCCCACCGTCGCCAGCGCCGCGCGCTGGTTCTGGTGGATCGCCGGCCTCTCGCTGGTCAACACCGTGCTCATCCACAGCGGCAGCGAGACCAGTTTCGTGATCGGTCTCGGTTTCACGCTCGTCGCCGACGTCGCCTTCCAGGCGATGAAACCCATCGCCTTCGCCATCGACGCGCTGGCCATCGGCTTCTTCGTGCTCATGGGCTGGCTCGCCCTGCGCGGCCATTTCTGGGCCTTCGTCGTCGGCGCGCTCGTCTACATCGCCGACGCCCTGATCTATCTGAATTTTGGAGACATGATGCCCGTCGCCTTCCATGCCTTCGCGCTCTTCTTCATCATCCGCGGCGCCTTCGCCCTGCGCAGCGCCATCACCGATGCCGAGATGGCGGCGCAGGAACACGGCTTTACCGCGCCCGCCGGCGAACCACCCGCGACACCCCCGCTCACCGGCGCGCAGTGATGGTGCAATTGGAAACAAAAGCCCCGGACCAAACGTCCGGGGTTTTTCGTTTTCGGGGCGTTTGCGCGCCCGTCTGAGCGACGTTCTCACGAACGCCGCTACGCACGGAGGGAGCCGTGCTCAGTCGGTCGAGCGTCGAAGCGCCAGCTCAGCCCTTGGCTTTGCGCTGCTCGTCGCGCAGCAGCTTGAACTCCAACGCGTCCTTCAGCGCCTGCCAGGAGGCCTCGATGATGTTCTCGCCGGCGCCGACGGTGCCGAACAGCTCCTCGCCGTCGGCCGTCTCCACGAGCACGCGCACGCGCGCACCGGCGCCCTGCTGGCTCTCGAGGATGCGGACCTTGTAGTCGCGCAGCAGGATTTCCTTGAGCTGCGGGAAGACCGGTTCGAGCGCGAGCAGCAGCGCGTTGTCGAGCGCGCCGATCGGGCCGTTGGACTCCGCCACGGTGTGCCGCACCTCGCCGCCGATGCGCAGCTTCACCGTGGCCTCGGAGAGGACCGGCTCGCCGGGCCCGCGGCGTTCGACGATCACGCGGTAGCCTTCGAAGCCGAAAAACTCGCGGTGCTTCTCCAGCGCCTTGGCGATGAGCAGCTGGAACGACGCGTCGGCCGCCTCGTACTCGTAGCCCTGGTACTCGAGCTTCTTGATCTCCTCGATCAGGTCCTTCAGCGCGGGCGAGTTCGCCTCCAGCTTAACGCCGAGCTCCTGCGCCTTCATCACGACGCTGCTGCGGCCGGACATGTCCGAGATGAGCACGCGCTGGCGGTTGCCGACGAGCGCCGGGTCGATGTGCTCGTAGCTGCGCGCGACCTTCTGCGCCGCGTTGGCGTGCACGCCGCCCTTGTGCGCGAAGGCCGAGGTGCCGACGAACGGCGCGTGGATGTCGGGATTGCGGTTGGCGAGCTCGTCGACGAAGAGCGAGAGCTGGCGGAGGTGGGGCAGCTGCGCCCGGCAGTGCGCGTCGTAACCGAGCTTCAACAACAGGTTCGGGACGATCGAGAGCAGGTTGGCGTTGCCGGTGCGTTCGCCGAAACCGTTCGCGGTGCCCTGCACGAGCACCGCGCCGGCCTGGACGCCGGCGAGCGAGACCGCCACGCCGAGGCCGCAGTCGTTGTGGCAGTGCATGCCCACCTTGCCCGGGCCGAACTGGGCCACGACCTCGCCGACGATGCGCCGCACCTCGTCGACCATCGTGCCGCCGTTGGTGTCGCAGAGCGAGAGGTTGACGGCGCCGCCGCGGCTGGCGGCCTCGAGGGTCTGGAGGGCGTAGGCGGGGTTGTGCTTGTAGCCGTCGAAGAAGTGTTCGGCGTCGTAGATCACCTCGCGGCCGGCTTCGCGCAGGAAGCGCACGGAATCCTCGATCATCGCGAGGTTTTCTTCCGGCGTAGTCCGCAGGATCTCGGTCACGTGCAGCAGCCAGGTTTTGCCGAAGATGGTGACGACGGGGGTCTCGGCCTCGAGCAGGAGCTTGAGCTGGGAATCGTCCGCAGCGCGGATACCGGCGCGACGGGTCGAGCCGAAGGCGGCGATCTTCGCATGGACGAGCTTGAGGTGGCGCACCTCGTGGAAGAACGCCATGTCGCGCGGGTTCGACCCCGGCCAGCCGCCCTCGATGTAGTCGACCCCGAAGTGGTCGAGCTTCTCCGCAATGCGGAGCTTGTCGGCCACGGAAAACGAAATGCCCTCGCCCTGGGTGCCGTCGCGGAGGGTGGTGTCGTAGATCAGGATGCGGTTGGTGCTCATGAGGAGTGAGGGTTGGGTAACAAAAAACCCCGGGCTTGCGGCCCGGGGCTTTTGAAAAGCGGAAGTGCGTGAGTTGTCACGCGCCGTTTCCATGCCCGGGCCGGAGGCTCGTAATAATCGAGCCGAGAATCGCGATGGCGATGGTGTGCCGGTGGGACATGCGGTGAAGGACTGGCGGCGACCCTACGGCGCGCGCGTCGCTTGTCGAGGCGCGAGTTTCGCGCCGTGCGCCGCCCTGCGGCCACGCCGGGGGCCGAGGATTGACCATGTCAACCAATAGTTGACATGGCCCAATTGCTCGCGCCGCGTTCCCGGAGGCTCGTCAGACCACGAACCACCTTTCGTGGGCGGCGATCGCTTCCGGCCCGGTGCCTGCCATTCACCCGCGCAGTTCCTGCGCGCGGTAGAACTGGCCGCCGGGCGTGCCGTTGGGGGAGCGGGCTTTACGCCCGCGTCCGGATGCAATGGTTCAGTAAGGTAGGGACGGCGCTCCGCCGCCGTCCGTGCGCTCAGCGAATCAATCGTCGTCGCCGCCCCCCCCGTGGCGGAAGCGCTTCGCTTCCGCGCGGAACGGAAGTCGTTCTGCCACGCCATCGCCGCAGCCTCCGGCTTACCCGCGCAGTTCCTGCGCGCGGTAGAACTGGCCGCCAGGCGTGCCGTCGGGGGAGCGGGCTTTGCGCCCGCGTCCGGATGCAATGGTTCAGTAAGGTAGGGACGGCGCTCCGCCGCCGTCCGTGCGCTCAGCGAATCAATCGTCGTCGCCGATCCCCATGGCGGAAGCGCTACGCTTCCGCGCGGAACGGAAGTCGTTCTGCCACGCCATCGCCGCAGCCTCCGGCTTACCCGCGCAGTTCCTGCGCGCGGTAGAACTGGCCGCCGGGCGTGCCGTTGGGGGAGCGGGCTTTACGCCCGCGTCCGGATGCAATGGTTCAGTAAGGTAGGGACGGCGCTCCGCCGCCGT
>JAHFTC010000192.1 GCA_023269585.1 Opitutaceae bacterium | reverse complement strand
GGGCGCCGTCTACTGGGCAACCTGCGAACGCTCGCGCCGTTCTACGTGGGCAGCCTGGCACTGGTGGCCGTGCTCACCGCGTTCATTCCACCTGCCCAGATCGCCCGCTTCGGCGACGGCGCGCTCGCCCTCGGCGCCGCGCTCGCCGCGGGTGTACCGCTCTACGTCTGCGACGGCGGAGAGGTGCCGCTCACGCTCTCGTTGCTCAAGCTCGGCGTCGGGCCCGGGCCGGCGTTCACCTTCCTGCTCGGCTCGGTCGGCACCTGCCTCGCGACGATCGCGATGGCCTTCGGCATCATCGGCCGCCGGCTGACGATCGCCTACGTGCTCGGCACGTTGGTGCTCGCCCTCCTGGGGGGCCTGATCGTGTCCGCTTGGCCGCTACTGCAGCCGATCTTGCCGTAGCCGGGCGGCGCGATCGCTCACAGCAGTTTCAACAGCGCCGAGAAATCCTCGTCGCCCCAGCCGCGCTGCTCGGCGTCGCGCAGACGATCCCGCACAAGCTTGGTCTGCGGCAGCGCCTCCTCGCCGGCGGTCTCGACCGCGAGCCGCAGGTCCTTGCCCATGTGCTTGACCGAAAACTGCGGCGCGAAATCGCCGGCGCGCACCTTCTGCTCCTTGAGCTTCACCAGTCCGGAATTCGCCACGTTGCAGCCGAGGACCTTGAAGAAGGTGTCGTCGGCGATCCCGGCGCGCCGGGCAAACGTGATGCCCTCGCACAACGCCTCCATCAGGCCGGCGATCTGGAGGTTCATCGCAAGCTTGAGCGCGGACGCCTGGGCGTTGGTGCCGATCTGAAACCGAAATTCGGAGACATGCGCCAGCACCGGCTCGACCGCCGCCACTGCGCCCGTTTCGCCGCCGAGGTAGAACACGGTTTTGCGGGCCTCAGCCGCGGGTTTGCTGCCGGTGAACGGCGCCTCCACATAACGGGCACCGCGCGCCTCGACGAGCTGGCGGAAACGATCGCTGCTCGCCGGGTCGATGGTGCTCGACTGCACGACGATCTTCCCCGGCGCGAGCGCGGGCGCCAGCGCCGCGATCACGCTCTCCACCGCCGGCGGATCGCCCACCACGATCTGCAGGATGTCGCCCGCGCGGGCGGCGGCGACGATATCGGGCTGCCAGCGCGGCGTCTCCGGCTTGGGCGAGCGGTTCCAGGTGGCGGCCAGCAGGCCGTCCGCCTCGTAGTTGCGCGCCCAGATGGCGCCGATGATGCCGATGCCGAAGATCGAAACTTTCATGATATGAATTGTGCGTTCACGGAGACGAACGTCCCGCCCCGCCGCCGGTTCAAGAGCGGCGTGGCTTCTTCGGCTGCTCCGCAAACAGCCGGGCAAACCCGCTGTACGCACGCAGCGCATCCACCTCGAACGCGATGAGCTTCGCGCGCACCAGCGGCAGCGTGGCGAGCGAACGCCGCGCCGCCGCCGTGCTGGCCGCCTCGAGCACGAGCACGGCCTCGCCGCCAGCCGTGAAATAGATCTCCCGGATCGTGCCGGCCTGTTGGAGCTGCCAGACCCGTTCGGCCTCGGCGTGAAGCAGTTCCTTGGTGAACGCCGTCTCGTCGGCGGCGAGCGTGCGGGATTTGGCGAGGATCTTCATGGGAGGGAGTGCGGCACGCGGCCGGGCTCAGGCTAACAGCGCCAGCAAGCGGCGGAACAGGTCGTCGACCTTCTCCTGGTTGGCGCGCACGAGTTCGCGAAACGCCTCGGGCGAGAGCACCGACCCGTGCAGGCCGTTGGCGTAGTTGTCGACAATGCACAGCGAGTTGTAGTTCAGCCCGCTCTCGCGGCAGAGATCGGCCTCGGCGGCGGCGGTCATGCCCACGACATCGCCCCATTGCCGCAGCACCCGCACCTCGGCACGCGTCTCGAACCGCGGCCCCGGCGTCTGGATGTACACCTTCCCCTGCGGCAGCGGAAACGGCAGGGCGGCGGCGATGCGTGGGATGAGGTTGTTGGCGATCTCCGGCCCGAGGGCGCGCAGTTCGGTGTCGGAGAAGGTGAACGGCCGGAAACTGATGTAGTCGCCGCAGGAGAGAATCGTGCCCGGCGGGAGGTCGGTCTGCAGCGAGCCCACGGAGTTGAGCGCCACCACATCGCGGTAGCCGAGGTCGGCGAGCGCTTGGATGTTCGCCCGGTGGTTGATCGCGTGCGGTGGCAGGTAGCTGGGACCGTGACGGTTCAACAGGACCGCGTCGCCCCGGCCGCGCATCGTCACGGTGCCGAAGGCCGTCGCCACTTCCCGCACCGCCCAATCGTTGAACAACGCCGACTTCGCGACGCTCGTACCGCTCAGAAACGCGATCTTCATCGCCGCGACGTTGGGCCCCCGCTCCGGCACCGGCAACGCCGGAAGCGGACCCGGCCCGGCCGACGCCCTGAAAATCGCTCCATCGCGCCTCTTGCCAAACGCCCGCGAATCGTAAAAGTCGGTCCCTTTCATTTTCCCGCGATGAGTCTCGCTCGCGCAGTCCGCAAACCATCAGTCGCCTCTCGGCCCGCCGCCAAACCAGCGGTGCGTCCCGCCGTGCCCGTCCCGGCGGCCCCGCCGCCGGCGCCACCGGCCCCGCCGCCGCCGGCGCCTGCCGCCGCCACCCCGGCCGAGATCGAGTTCTGGGACTTCCGCTATCGGACCAACCGTACGCCGTGGGATGCGGGCCGCGCTCCGGTCGGCCTCCTGCAGTGGATCGAGCGCAACCCGCCCCGGCGTCGCCACATTCTGATTCCGGGCTGCGGCCGCGGCCATGAGATCTTCTCGTTCTCCGGTGCGGGCTGGAACACCACCGCCATCGACATGAGCCCGGCGGCCATCGAGAAGGTGAAGCGCCGCGCCAACCGCGCCCTCGCCAAACAGATCTACTGCGGCGACTTCTTCACCCACCCGTTCAACACCCCGCAGTTCGACGTCATCTACCAGCGCGTTTTCCTCAACGCCCTGCCGCCGGCCCGCTGGCCCGATTTCGTCGCGCGCGTGGCCGCCCTCCTGAAACCCGGCGGCGTGCTTTTGGGCTCCTTCCTCTTCGCGGACCGCGGCACAGAGCCGCCGCACGGCCTGGCCGAGGGCGAGGACCGCCGCCTCTTTGAATCGCGCTTCATGTTGGTCGAGGAAGCGCCCGTCACCGACTCCGTCCCGGCCTTCGAGGGCCGCGAACGTTGGCAAGTTTGGCAGAAACGCTGATCAGGTCCGGGCGCGCCGCCGGCCGGAAACGCGCTCGCCAACCCAACCTCCCCGGCCACCCTCTCCGTCCATGCACTTCGAGCACCTCCAGCCCGGCCTCAATGTCCCGCCCGCCCCGCACCTCGACGACGACGATGACGACGAGTGCGAATGCGAGGGCAAGTCGGCGAAGAATGCCGGCACCATCGGCACGCTCATCCAGCGGAAATTTCTCGAGCAGCGGAAGATCTTCCTCTGGGGCGCCGTGACCGACGAGACCGCCAAGGATATCACGGAGAAGCTCCTGTACCTCGAGGCCGTCGGCCCCGGCAAGGACATCACCTTCTACATGAACACGCCCGGCGGCTCCATCACCGCCGGCATGGCCGTGTACGACACGATGCAGCTCATCACCTCCCCGATCACCGTCGTCGTCACCGGCATGGCCGCCTCCATGGGTTCGATCCTGCTCAGCGGCGCACCGAAGGGCCGCCGCCTGATCTACCCGCACGCCCGCGTGCTCATCCACCAGCCGCTCATCACCGGCCGCATGATCGGCCCGGCGGTCGACATCAACATCCAGGCCCGCGAGATGGAGAAGCTCCGCGAGGAGCTCAACCAGATCCTGGCCAAGGCCTCCGGCCAGCCGATGGAAAAAGTCACGAGAGACACCGACCGCGACTTCTACCTCAACGCCCAGGAAGCGATCGATTACGGCCTCGCCGACAAGATCGTCGACAAGTTCTGAGCGAAGCGGCGCCCCCCGTCCCTCGCTGCGACGGCGGAGTTGTTCCACGTCCCACCCCAGGCCGGCCCTCGAGCCGGCCTTTCTGCTGCCCGGCCATCACGGCCGCAAATGCACATTTTGGTGATACGACCGTATCACGAAAATGTGCATTTGCTGAGCCTCGCGCCTCGGCACGCCAAGGCGGAGACCACTCGGAACCCCCGGGCCCCTGCTCGCCAGAACCATCGCCGCGGTGCACGGGAAGCGTCGCGGCAGCTTTTCGGACGAACCGCAACAGGATCAGTCCACCCACCGTTTCCGCGTGGGGTCACAGTCCCGTTGAGTCTCCTCACGGCGTCGCCTGCAGGCGCACCAACACCGGCCGATGGTCGCTCGCCGCCCGCACCGCCGGCGAGTCGTGCACCCACAGCCGCTCCACCGCGGGCCGCAGCGCCGGCGAGACCAGGATGTAGTCGACCCGGCTGAAGACGTCTTCCTTGCGGAAATGGTGGGTCCAGCCGTCGCCCGCCGCATCGAGCGCGGGCAAAAGCTGGGCGATCTCCGTCTTGCCCCGGCGCAGCAACGACTTGAGCGGCTCGCTACGCGGCGCGTCATTGCAGTCGCCGAGAATCAGAAAGGTCGCCCCGGTCGGCCGCGGAAATCGTTCGAGCACCAAGTTCCGCACCGCCACTGCCTCGCCCAGCCGTTGCTTCGCGGAGAACGGATCCGCGGGGTCGCCGGTGTGCCGGCTTTTCAAATGCACGACAAAGAGCGTCACCTCGCCCCGGCCCAGCGCCACCGTCACCTCCAGCACGCCGCGACGCACGAGCCCCCCGCCACCCCGGCAGGGCACCTCGGCATGCAGAACGGTGCGGGTGAGCGGCACCCGCGAGAGAACCGCCAAGTGGCGCTTCGGATCGGGCCCGTCAACCAGTGCCCGGAAGCGGTACTCCGCACCCTCGGCGGCGAGATCGCGCTGCAGTTCCTCGAGGTACGGCAGCGGCCCTATCTCCTGCAGCGCAACCACAGCGGGCGCCGCCTCGCGGATCGCCGTGCGCACCGCCGCCTTCGCCTTCTCCGGCTTCGGATAATCTTCACGGTACTCGCCGTCGACCATCCGGTCTTCGGCGACGTAGTTCTCCACGTTCCACGTCATCACCGTCAGGGCTCCGTCGTCCGCCAGGGCGCGCAACGCGGCCAGCCCGAGCAGCAACGCGGCACCCAACCGGCTCAACGTTCCGGGGCGAGCAGCGCGCGCTCGCGCTCGAGCAGCGTGGGATGCGAGTAATGGAAGGTGCTGAACCACGGGTGCGGCGTCAGGTTGGAGAGATTCTTCTCGGCGAGCTTGTGCAGCGCGCCGACCAGCGGCGCCGGACCGCCCGCATGCTCCCGCGCAAAGGCGTCCGCCTCGTACTCGTGCCGGCGCGAGAGCGCGTTGAGCACCGGCGACAGCCAGAACGTCGCCAGCCCGCCAAGCAGCGCCACCAGCAGCAGCGCGGGCGCCGCTCCCGCGTCGGGGGCGAAGCCGAAGCCGCCGAGGAACCAC
>JAHFTC010000080.1 GCA_023269585.1 Opitutaceae bacterium | reverse complement strand
AGCTGCTGGATGAGCTGGTCGGCGTCGGCGCCCTGGGGGAGATGGACGAGGATCTCGACCTTCTCGGCGGTGTTGTCGTCGATGTGGCGGACCTTGATCTTGCCCTTGGCGTTGGCGGCGAGGATGGACTCGATGAGCGACTCGGTGGTGACGCCGTAGGGCAGCTCGGTGATGGCGAGCAGGTACTTGGAGCGCGTCTCGATCTTGGCGCTGACCTTCACTTTGCCGCCGCGCTCACCGTCGTTGTACTCGGCGAAGTCGGCGACGCCGCCGGAGGGGAAGTCGGGGAAGATGCGGAAACGTTTCCCCTGGAGGTGGTTGATGGCCGCGCGGCAGAGGTCGTTGAAATTGTGCGGGAGGATCTTGGTCGAGAGGCCGACGGCGATGCCCTCGGCGCCCTCGAGCAGCACGAGCGGGAACTTGGCCGGCAATGTCACCGGTTCCTTGGCACGGCCGTCGTAGCTGAGCTGCCAGGTGGTGGTCTTCGGGTTGAAGAGCACGTCCTTGGCGAACGGGGTGAGCCGGGCCTCGATGTAGCGGGCGGCGGCGGCGCCGTCGCCGGTGAGGGTGTTGCCGTAGTTGCCCTGCGGTTCCACGAGCCAGCGGCGCTGGCCGAGGTGGACGAGCGCGGCCTCGATCGAGGCGTCGCCGTGGGGGTGGAAGCGCATGCAGGCGCCCACGACGTTGGCGACCTTGTGGAAGCGGCCGTCGTCCATCTCCCACAGCGTATGGAGGATGCGGCGCTGGACGGGCTTGAGGCCGTCGTCGATGTGGGGGACGGCGCGGTCGAGGATGACGTAGCTGGCGTAGTCGAGGAACCAGCCCTTGTAGGCCTGCGCGAGCGGCGCGGGATCGGAGGCGGGCGCGACCGCCGCGGGGACGGCCGGCGATTGCGGATCGTGGATTGCGGAGTGCGCAAGCGTGGGCGCGGACGGCGTCGCCGGTGCGACGGCGACCGGGTCGTCCGAGGGCTTCGTTGGGGCGGCGGCCGGAACGGCGGCGGCGGTTCTTGCGGCCTGTGCAGCGGCGGCGGCTTCGGCAGCCTTGGCGGCGGCGAAGTCGAATGTCTCCTGGTGGTCGTCGGGATTCTTGCGTTTGGGCATGGCGGGCGGACAGGCGCGAGGCGCCGCGGAAAATGGAAACTCGGGAGCAAGAGGCCCGCGGCGGCCGCATTCAAGCCCGAGAATGCGGCGGGGTCACCTAAGGGCGTTTTGCGTCGAGGACCGCCGCAGTTCGCGCGGTTGACAGCCGAAATGAGCCCGCATCGTGCGGTTGAACTGTGAGAGCGATTGGAAACCGCACGCGAACGCGACGTCGGTGACCGGCCGGTCGCTTTCGACCAGGAGCACCCGGGCCTGCTCGGCCCGCACGCGGGCGACGTACTCGACGAAGCGCAGACCGGTGTTGTGGTGGAACACGCGGCTGAGGTGGCCGGCGCTTACGCCGAGGCGGCGCGCAAAATCCGGCAGCGACAAAGCCCGGGCATGTTCCGTGCGCACGAGTTTGCAGGCCTGCTCGACGAGCGGAGGCATCGTCGCAGGCGGGTGCACAATATGCTGAGTGATGCCAAGCACGAGGCGCTCCGCGGCGGCTTCGGCCAGCCGGGCCATGGCGGCGAGGCGCACGCCGTTCGCGACCGGCGTGTCGGCGGAAAGCACCTCGAGCTGCTCGGCGGGGAGCGGCACGCCCACGCGGGCGAGCAGGTGGCGGGCGCGGTTGAGCGCGGCGCGGTCGGGCGGCTGGAGGCGGTTGTGCCCGAAAACGAGGAAACCGAAGGTCCGGCCGCCGGTGCGTAGCGGCACCGCCGTCTCGTTCAGCCCCGCGTCACACCCGGCGGTGGCCGTTTTCTCCAGCGCCTGCTCGAGGAGTTTCTGCAGGAAACCCGCGCAGAGCTTCGCCCCGGCCGGATGCGCGTGGAGGAAGCGACAGAGCGTGCACATCTCGGCGCCGAGCGTGCGGTGGCCCAGGGCGGTGACGAAATGCAGCGGGATGCCGGTCGCCTGCATGAAGTCGTCGACGAACTGCTGCAACTCCGGCAGGGCGCGGATGCGTTCGCTGAGGGTCTCGCGGATGGTACTGGGCATTTTCTGCGCGCAGCATCGCGTTCGCCGCGCGGTTTAGCACGTCATAAAATGCACAATCCGTCCGGCCTGCTGCGGAGCGATCGGTTCGCGTTTCGGCTAAGGTGGTCGCGTCACACGACACCATCCGCCATGAATCCCGCGCCCGTCGTCTTCAACAACACCGTCCTGCGAGACGGACACCAGTCGCTTGCCGCGACCCGCATGAGCACCGCGCAGATGCTGCCCGCCGCGCCGCTGCTCGACAGCCTCGGCTTCGGCGGCCTCGAGACCTGGGGCGGCGCCACGATCGACGCCAGCCTGCGCTACCTCGGCGAGAACCCCTTCGACCGCCTCCGCGCGCTGAAGGCCGCCGCGCCGAACACCCCGCACATCATGCTGCTGCGCGGCCAGAACATCGTGCAGTATACAAGCTTCCCCGACGATGTGGTCGAGGCCTTCGTGCGCTGCTCGGCCGCCGCCGGCTGCGACGTCTTCCGCGTGTTCGACGCCCTCAACGACGCGCGCAACCTCGGCACCGCGATCCGCGCCGTGCGCGCCGCCGGCCGCACCGCCCGCGGAGAGATCTGCTACACGGCCAGCCCGGTGCACACGCTCGACCGCTTCGTCGCCTTCGGCGAGGAACTCGCTGCGCTCGGCTGCCACACCCTCGGCATCAAGGACATGTCGGGCATCCTCGCCCCCGCTGTCGCCGCAGAACTGGTGCGCCGCCTGAAGGCCCGCACCGGCCTGCCTGTGGTCGTGCACAGCCACGACACCGCCGGCTTCGCCGCCGCCGCCTACTACGCGGCCATCGAGGCCGGGGCCGACGCCGTGGAGACCTCGATCCAACCCTTCGCCGACGGCACCGCGCAGCCCGACACCCAGCGCATGCTGTCGTTGCTTGAGCATCACCCGCGCTGCCCGCACTACGACCGCGAGCGGCTGCTCGAGCTGCGCCGCCATTTCGAGAAGGTCTACGCCGAGCTCGGCTCCTTCACCAGCCACGCCAACGAGCGCACCGACCCCGATGTGCCAGTTTACCAGATACCGGGCGGCATGATCTCGAACTTCCGCACGCAGCTGCGCGAGCTCGGCATGGCCAACCGCCTCGATGAGGTGCTCGTGGAGATCCCGCATGTGCGCCGCTGCCTCGGCTGGATTCCGCTCGTCACGCCCACCTCGCAGATCGTCGGCACGCAGGCCATGCTCAACGTGAAGTTCGGCCGCTGGAAAAACTTCGCCCCCGCCGCGATGGACATCGCGCTCGGCAAATACGGCCGCACGCCCGGCCCGATCGACCCCGAGGTGCTCCGGGTCGCCATGGAGCGCACCAAGGAGACGCCGATGGAGGGCCGCGCCGCCGACCGCCTCGCGCCGCGCATGGACACGCTCCGCGCCGAGCTGCGCACCAAGGGCCTGCCGGCCGACGACGAGACGGCCGTGCTCTACGCCATGTTCCCGCAGCAGGTCCTCGATCTCCACGCCGGTCGCAAACCTGCCGCTCCCGCGCCGGCTCCCGCCGGGGCCGCCGCGAAACCCGCCACGCCGGCCAAGCGCTTCCGCATCACCTTGGGCGCGCACCGGCGCGACGCCATCGTCGAGGAGGTCGACTGACATGTCCGCCACCACCGAAACCGCCTGCCTGCTCGATCGGATCGCCCAGCTCGAGGCCCGTCTCGCCCTAGTCGAACGCCGCGCCGGCATCGAGCCGCCCCTCGACGAGAGCATTCCGTGGACCGTGATCGTCGCCGCCGTGGCGGCGGTCGTGCGCGAGCCCTTCGCCATCCGCATGGTCGAGCTCGCCCCCGCCCCCGAGGTGAACTGGTGGGGTCTCGAAGGGCGTGTGCGCCACTTCGCCAACCGCCCGCGGCGCTGACCGCCCCGTAACCGATTCTTCAACCGCAACCCCGACTCGCTTCATTCATCATGAAAACCGCCGTCGCTCCGTCCTCTCCCTCCGCGTCCGCCGCCGGACCGCTGCCGTTCGCCCTGCCCGCCGAAGGCGCCGAACTCCTGCGCGCTTGCCCGGGCTTCATCGTCCCCAACTCAGTCGAAGACCTCGTGGCACTCTCCGTGCGCGACGCCAAAGAGGGGTGGCACGAAGTCGCCTACGACACCCCCGGCAAGGGCCGTGTGGTGGAGGCACTCGTCTGCCGCGCCAGCAATGGCATCGCCGCCAACTATGTGGAGCCGTACATGCGCCGCCGCGACCCCGACTGCATGGTCATCGGCGATGCGCTGCCCACCGACAAGCCGACCTATCGCGAACGTTTCGGCGGGGAGTTCTCGGCGCTGCGCGAGGACACCTTTGCTTGGCTGCGCACGCAGCGGTTGGCGGTTTTCCCGTTCGTCGCCGGCGTGGTGGGCAAGGGCACCGACGCGGTCGTCATCGCGCCTGACAACGCCGGTTTCTTCGCGCTCGGCCTGGCTTTGCTCCAGGGCATGCTGGCTCCGGGTGAAGTGCCCGCCGGCTTCTCGCCGAAGGCCGTGATCTATGTGGCGCCGCCGTTCCGCCACACCCACTTCGGCGGCAAGCAGATCGTCGTGCACAACCGCCGCGAGGGGCTGCATGAACTTTTCAGCTACAACCTTTATCCCGGCCCGAGCGCCAAGAAGGGCATCTACGGCGTGCTGCTCAACCTCGGCGAGGCCGAGCGCTGGGTCACCATGCACTGCTCGACCGTGCAGGTCGTCACCCCGTACGACAACCGCCTCGTCATCTCCCACGAGGGCGCCAGCGGCGGCGGCAAGAGCGAGATGCTCGAGCACGCCCACCGCGAGAGCGACGGCAGCCTGCTGCTCGGCCGCAACGTCATCAACGGCGAGGAACGCCTCCTCACCCTCCCGCGCACCTGCGAACTGCGCCCCGTGACCGACGACATGGCGCTGTGCCATCCCACGCTCGACAAGGGCCGCGGCAAGCTCTCGCTCATGGACGCCGAGGACGCGTGGTTTGTGCGCGTCAACCATATCGGCCGCTACGGTGTGGACCCGCATCTCGAGCGCCTCACCGTGCATCCTTCCGCTCCGCTGCTTTTCCTCAACATCCAGGCCAAGCCCGGCGCCACCGCACTGATCTGGGAGCACACCATGGATGCGCCCGGCAAGCCCTGCCCGAACCCGCGCGTGATCATCCCGCGCCGGATCGTGCCCGGCATTGTGACCGGGGCGATCGATGTCGATGTGCGCAGTTTCGGGGTACGCTGCCCCCCCTGCACCCGCGAGAATCCGAGCTACGGCATCGTCGGGCTTTTCCACCTGCTCCCGCCGGCGCTGGCCTGGCTGTGGCGGTTGGTGGCGCCCCGGGGCCACGCGAACCCGAGCATCGTGCAGACCGAGGGCATGTCGTCGGAAGGCGTCGGCTCGTACTGGCCGTTCGCGACCGGGCGCATGGTCGACCACGCGAACCTCCTGCTTAACCAGATCGTGGCGACACCCGGGGTGCGCTACGTCCTCCTGCCCAACCAGCACGTGGGCGCGTGGGAGACCGGTTTCATGCCGCAGTGGATCGCCCGCGAGTATCTTGCCCGCCGCGGCAACGCCCAGTTTGCGAAGAAGCAGGTGCGTGCCTCGCGCTGCCCGCTGCTCGGCTGCACGCCGAACCAGGTCATCGTGGAGGGGCGCTATCTGCCGCCGTTCTTCTTCGAGGTGGAGCGCCAGCCCGAGGTGGGCGAGGTCGCCTACGATCGCGGCGCCGAGATCCTCGCGGAGTTCTTCGCCCGCGAACTGCGGCAGTACCTCAAGCCCGAGCTGCTCGGGCTCGGCCGTGAGATCATCCAGTGCTGCCTGGATGGCGGCGCGCTCGAGGACTACGTCCGGCTCATCGATCACGAGACCTTCGCCAACGACGACTGAGCGACCTTAATGGCCGCGGAAATCTACGACCTCACCTTGAAACGGGGCCGGCGGCCGGCGTTCGACGCCGCGCCGGCCCGTCACCGGCGCCGCGTGCACGACGTCGACTATATCGCCGTGCGCGGTATGCAGGGGGGGGATCTCTACTGCACCCGCGAGGGTTGGGCGGTGGCCGAGTCGCTCCTGCCCTCCGTGTGGTACGATGATCAGCGCTTCCGCACCATCGGCCGCGCGCTGCCCGGCGCCACCGGCTCGGTCTATCGCGTGCCGGCGCCGCATCCGGTCCGGCGTGACATGGGGCTGGTCGTGAAGTTCTGCCGCTTCGGCCAGGACGTGGGGCTCACCGTGTTGGGCGACACGGCCGGTTTCCCCTGGCCGGCCAAGCTGCTCGACGACGCGCAGTTCCTCGGGCCGTTCGAGGAGTTTGCCGCGATCGGGCGGCTGCGCGCCCGGGTCGCCGCGGGGCGCGGCCCGGTGGTGCGCACCAAGCGCCCGCTCGCCATCTACTGCCCGCCGGCCCGGCACCCGCTCTGGGAGCTCGGCCGCGCGCACCATCTCTACGCGCGGCAGGCCGCCGCGCTCGCCGCCGACCAGCGCCGCCACCCCGAGCAGCCGCCCGTCGCCTACGATCCGGAACGCCTGTATGTGCTCCTCTACCAGTGGGTGCACGGCGTCGATGCCGAGGAGGCCGCCCGCCACGGGGTGATCAGCCCCGCCGCGTTGGTCGAGCTGAGTTACGCCGTGGCGCGCGATGTGGCGGCCCACGGGTTTGCGGTGCTCGACCACAAGCCGCGCCACGTGATCGTCCGCCCAGGACGCAACGGCCGGCTGCTTTCCCGCGCCGGGCGCACCGCCTACGCCGTGATCGATTACGAACTGCTCGTGCCGATCGCCCCGGATTGACCGCTCCGCGCGCCACCCCTCCCCAGCCTAGTTCACCCCAGTTCACCCCAGTCCAACCCTCATCCACTGCAATGTCCGCGAAATCCAAAGCCAAGAAACCAGTCGCCAAGGAAGCCCCGGCCGCCAAGAAGACCGCCTCCGCAAAGGCCCCCCAGTACGTGTATCAATGGGGCGCCGGCCGGGCCGATGGCGACGGCAGCATGAAGAATCTCCTCGGCGGCAAGGGCGCCAACCTCGCCGAGATGACCCGCATCGGCCTGCCCGTGCCCCCGGGCTTCACCGTCACCACCGAGGTCTGCACCTACTACTACGCCAGCAAGCGCACCTACCCCCGGGAGCTCCAGGCCCAGATGGAGGCCGGCATCGCCAACATGGAGCGGATCATGGGCACGAAGTTCGGCGACACCGCCGCCATGCCCCTGCTCGTCGCCGTGCGCTCCGGCGCCCGCGACTCCATGCCCGGAATGATGGATACGATTCTCAACCTCGGGCTCAACGACCAGACCGTGCTCTCCCTCGTCCGGGCCACCCGCAACGAGCGCTTCGCCTGGGACTGCTACCGCCGCTTCATCCAGATGTACGGCGATGTCGTCCTCGGCGTGCAGAAGAAGGAGGGCGAGGACCACGAGCCGTTCGAGACGGCCATCCACGACTTCAAGCACGAGACCTACCACCGGGACATCGTGGACAGCGAGCTCACCGCCGCCGACCAGCAGGAGCTCGTCCGGCGCTTCAAGGCCCTCGTGCTCGAGCGCACGGGCAGGGTGTTCCCGAACGATCCCTGGGACCAGCTGCGCGGTGCCGCCGGCGCCGTGTTCGGTTCCTGGATGAACGACCGCGCCATCGTCTACCGCCGCAAGTACAACATCCCCACCGAGTGGGGCACCGCCGTCAATGTCCAGGCCATGGTGTACGGAAACACCGGTGACAACTCCGGTTCCGGCGTGGCCTTCACCCGCAACCCGGCCAACGGCACCAACGAGTTCTACGGCGAGTTCCTCATCAACGCCCAAGGCGAGGACGTCGTCGCCGGCGTGCGCACCCCCGAGCCGGTCGTCCGTCTCAAGCAGCACCTGCCGCAGGCCTATGCCCAGCTGCTCAAGGTCCGCGCCACCCTCGAGAAGCACTTCAAGGACGTCCAGGACATCGAGTTCACCATCCAGGAGGGCAAGCTGTTCATGCTCCAGACGCGCAACGGCAAGCGCACCGCCGCCGCCGCGCTCAAGTTCTCCATCGATATGGTGAAGGAGAAACTCATCGACTGGCAGACGGCCATCCTGCGCAACCCGGCCGACCAGCTTGAGCAGCTGCTCGCGCCGATCTTCGACCTCGCCGAGGTGAAGAAGGCCGCGGCCATCGCCACCGGTCTGCCTGCCGGCCCCGGCGCCGCCACCGGCCGGATCTACTTCAATGCCGAACGCGCCGTCGTCGCCGCCGAACGCGGCGAGAAGGTGCTGCTCGTGCGCGTCGAGACCTCGCCCGAGGACCTCCGCGGCATGATCGCCGCCGAAGGCATCCTCACCGCCCGCGGCGGCGTCTCCTCCCACGCCGCGCTCGTCGCCCGCCAGATGGGCAAGGTCTGCGTCTGCGGCGCCGCCGCCGTGCACATTGACTACGACAAGAAGCAGGCCCACATCGCCGGCCGGATCTTTGCCGAGGGCGACCACCTCTCCATCGACGGCACATCGGGCACGGTGTATGCCGGCCAGATCAAGACCGCGCCCTCGGAGATCGTCGCCGGCCTGATCAACGGCGACCCGGTCGCCAAGGCCACCGAGAAGTTCAAGAGCTACGCGCAGCTCATGAAGTGGTGCGCCCAAGCCACCAAACTCGAGGTGCGCACCAACGCCGACACCCCCGAGCAGGCGGAGAACGCCATGGCCTTCGGCGCCACCGGCATCGGCCTCACGCGCACCGAGCACATGTTCTTCGAGGGCGACCGCATCGACGCCATGCGCGAGATGATCCTCGCCGACACCACCGGCGCCCGCGAGGCCGCCCTCGCCAAGATCCTGCCCTACCAGCGCGGCGACTTCCTCGGGATCTTCAAGGCGCTGAAGGGCTTCCCGGCCACGATCCGCTTCCTCGACCCGCCGCTGCACGAGTTCCTCCCCAGCTCGAAGGAGCAGCAGATGGACCTCGCCCGCAAGCTCGGCATCCCGGTCGAGAAGATCATGGCCCGCGTGCGCGAGCTGCACGAGTTCAACCCCATGCTCGGCTTCCGCGGCTGCCGCCTCGGCATCCGGTATCCGGAGATCACCGCCATGCAGGCCCGCGCCGTGTTCGAGGCCGCCGTCGAGGCGAAGAAGGCCGGCGTGAAGGCCAACCCCGAGATCATGATCCCGCTGGTCGGCTTCAAGAAGGAGCTCGATCTGCAGGTGGCCCTCGTCCACGAGGTCGCCGCCGCCGTGCAAAAGGAGACGAAGATCAAGGTCGCCTACAAGGTCGGCACGATGATCGAGATCCCGCGCGGCGCCATCACCGCCGACGAGATCGCGCACACCGCCGAGTTCTTCAGCTTCGGCACCAACGACCTCACGCAGACCTGCCTCGGCATGTCGCGCGACGACTCCGGCTCCTTCCTCCCCGCCTACCAGGACGCGGAGATCGTGAAGAAGAATCCGTTCGCCTCGATCGACCAGACCGGCGTCGGCCTGCTCATGCAGATCGCCATCGAAAAGGGCCGGAAGACCCGGCCCGACATCAAGCTCGGCATCTGCGGCGAACACGGCGGCGATCCCGATTCGGTGAAGTTCTGCCACAAGCTGGGCCTCACCTACGTCTCCTGTTCGCCCTACCGGGTGCCAGTGGCCCGTCTCGCTGCCGCCCAGGCGGCCGTGGTCGATCTCAAAGCCGCGAAGAAATAGTGGTCTGAAAACACATGCCAGCCGACTCACGCGAGCCCGTCCTCGCGATCAGCTCCCCTAGGCCAGTAGTGGCTACGTCTCCCTCCCGAGACTGGCACGGTGGAGAGTCGAGATCGGCTGGTTTTGTTGATGCTCTCCGTCAGGACAGAGGTGTAGCAAACGCCCGCCGCGCCCCAGGCGCGGCGGGCTCTTCCTGCTTCAACTCGTTCGCGATGGTGAGAATAGAGGCGTGTTTGAGCGGGACGAGCGCGCAGGCTCAAGGATCTCCTGTCGGCGGACGGGGTGGCTGCGCTGTGGGGCTGAGGCCGCAGTCTCCGGACGGTTGCGAAGGACACCAGCCACGGATGGCAGGTGCTGCATAATGCGCTTGGTCGGCCCGGTCCGACGACGTAAACCTCGCACGCTCATGAAAGAAGACACCGACTCCGGCCTGAGTTTGGGCTTGGCCAAGTGGGGGGACGATTTCGACTACGCGCGGAATCTGTTCTGCGCGGTGCTGGATGAAAACGGGGAAGGGGCGCTCGCGGTGTTCATCCGCGACTGCTTCTCGGGCGGGGTCGAGCGGCCCGGCCCCCTGACGCCCCGTCATTGCCAAGCCTTGTCGATCGCGTTTCAGCTGCTCGACATCGTCGAGCAGAACACCGCCAATCAAGTGCGTCGCCGGGTTGAGGACGGACCGGGTCGGGTTGCGGTGCCGGGTTTGTGGAGCAGCGAACTGCACGCGCTGCGCGCCGACGGGTTTTCGGAGCAGGGGATTCGGGCGGTGCTTGGCGGTCTTCGGATCGAGCCGGTACTGACGGCGCACCCGACGGAGGCGAAAAGGGCGACCGTGCTCGAACACCACCGGGCCATCACCCAGTGCCTCGAGGAGCGCGAGGTCCGGGCCCTGTCCGCGCTGGAGCGGGCCATGACCGATCGACGGCTGAAGAACGTGCTGGAGCGGCTCTGGCATACGGGCGAGATCTTCTTGGCGCGCCCCGATGTGGAGAGCGAGGTGCGCAACGTCCTGCACTATTTCCGCTGGTCGCTTCCGGGGGTCTTCGAGCTGCTTGACCTGCGGTTCCAGCATGCCTGGGCGCAGGAGTTCGGTTCCGCGCCACCGCCGCTGCCCCCGGTGTCGTTCGGGAGCTGGGTCGGGGGCGATCGCGACGGACACCCCTTTGTCACGCCGGAGGTGACCGCTCGTACCTTGGCGCAGTTGCGGGAGGGTGCTTTCTCCTTGCTGCGCGAGAGGCTGAATAGACTGGCGGCGCACCTCAGTCTGGCGGAATCGGCCTGTCCGGCCCCGGCGGTGATCCTTCAACGGGTTCAGACGCTGGCGGAACGGCTCGGCGAGGCGGCGCAGGCGGCCCTGCGGCGCAATCCCGGCGAGCCGTGGCGGCAGCTCGCGAATCTCATGCTGGTGTGTCTCGAACGAGGCGCCGCTGCGAGCCAAGGCGCTGGGGGCTACCGGACACCCGCGGAGCTGCTCGGGGACCTCGAATTGGTCGAGGGGGGCCTGCGGGAGATCAAAGCCAACAACGTGGCCGATCTCGAGGTGCGACCCTTGGTCGCGTTGGTGCGCACGTTCGGTTTCCACCTTGCCACTTTGGATATCCGGCAGAACAGCGCCTTCAATGAGCGCGCGGTCGCCGGGTTGCTGCGTGCGGCCGGTTTCCCCCGGCACGATTTTCCGAACTGGAGCGAGGCGGAGAAACTGGTGCTGCTCGAGCGCGAACTCGGTTCATTGCGTCCGTTGAGTGCGCCGTATATGACTCTCGGCGACGAGGCCGCCCATATGGTGGGGGTGCTCCGTGTGGTGCAGTTGCATCTGGAACGGCACGGACCGGGTGGTGTCGGCCCGGTGATCGTGAGCATGACCCGCGGTCTCGGAGATTTGTTGGTTGTGTATTTGCTGGCGCGGGAGGCCGGTCTGCTGCGTGACGACGGCGCGGGACTCGCTTGCGAGATTCCGGTCGTGCCGCTGTTCGAGACGATTGCGGACTTGGAGCGTTGCGAAGCGATCACGGCGGCGTTCCTCGACCATCCGATCACGGTCCGATCACTGGACCGCCAAGCCCGCCGCGCGGGCAGGCAGGAGCGTGAGCTGCTGGTGATGATTGGCTACAGCGACAGCAACAAAGACGGTGGGATTCTCGCGAGCCTTTGGGGCTTGCACCGGGCGCAACGCCGGCTGGCCCAAGTGGGCCGGGCGAGGGGCTGCCGGTTGGTCTTTTTCCACGGCCGCGGCGGCACGATCGGCCGCGGCGCCGGGCCCACCGATGTCTTTCTCGACGCGCTTCCTGCTGGTTCGTTGATGGGGTGCCTGCGGGTGACCGAGCAAGGGGAGGTTATTGCCCAGAAATACGCGAACCGTCTCACGGCAACCTATCATCTCGAACGGATGCTTTCGGGTGTCGCCTCGACCACGCTCCGGCACCACGGCGATGGCGGCAGCGCGTGTGCCCATCCGCTTGAAGCGCTCTGGGAGCAAATCGTGGAATGCAGCCATCGCGCGTACCGCGGGCTGGTGGAGCTGGATGGGTTTGTGGCCTTCTTCCGGCAGGCCACCCCCATCGATGCGATCGAGCAGACGCGGATCGGATCGAGACCGGCGCGGCGGACCGGGCGGCAGACCGTCGAGGATCTGCGGGCCATCCCTTGGGTGTTCAGCTGGAGCCAGTCGCGGTTCCACCTGCCTGGTTGGTATGGCGTGGGCACTGCCTTGGACACGATCCGCAGGGAAAGCCCCGCGGAGTGGCAGGCGCTTCGCGAGCAGATCCACGGCTGGCCGTTCGCCCTCTACACTCTGCAGAACGTCGGCGCCGCCCTCATGATGGCCGATCGCGGCCTGATGGAGCTGTATGCCTCGCTGGTCGCCGATGAAACGCTCCGGCGCACCGTGCTGGAGCGGATCCATGGCGAATACGATCTTGCTCACCGCCGCATCGATGAATTGCTGGGCGGAAGTCCCGCGCAGCGCCGGCCGCGCCTGACCCGCACGATCCAATTGCGGGCCCATGCGTTGCGCCAGCTCCA
Organism: Opitutaceae bacterium; assembly: GCA_023269585.1. GTDB lineage: Bacteria > Verrucomicrobiota > Verrucomicrobiia > Opitutales > Opitutaceae > CAJCBL01. The sequence continues at coordinate 6,431 of JAHFTC010000080.1, read as the reverse complement.
TGCCGAACAGGTGCGACTCCTGGCGGCTTGGCGTGCCTCGCCAGCGGACGAGACGCTCGAGGCCCTGCTGCTCACGATCAACGCCATCGCGATGGCGCAGAAAATGACCGGCTGAAGGCCCCCTGCGCTTCGCCCGCATCGAAACTATCAACTCCAGACTACTGCCATGCTGCCCTTGCCCTCATCGTCAAAACCCGGTGCGCCGAAGGACTCGCAATGCCCGCCCGCCGGATTCCCCGATTTCATCACCTTGGGAATCGTGGGCGGCGGGCAGTTGGCCAAGATGACCGCGCAAGCGGCCGCCCAGCTGGGTTGCCGCGTCGTGATCCTGGAGCGGCAGACCGAGTTCCCGGCCGGCCACGTCGCGGCCCGCATCCTGACGGGCGACTGGGATGATCCGCGCGCCCTGCTGGAGCTGGCCTCCGGGGTGGATGCCGTCACGCTGGAGAACGAGTTTGTCGATGCTGCGGCCCTCGCCGCCGTCGCCGAGCACGGCCACCCGCTCTGGCCCTCGGCTGCCACCATGCGCCTGATACAGGACAAGTTCCTCCAGAAACAGGCCCTGGCCCGGGCCGGCATCGCCGTCCCCGAGGCGCGGGCCGTCGAAACCCTCGATGCCGCCCGCGCGGTGGCCGCCGAATGGGGGCTGCCCCTGTTGCTCAAGGCGCGCCGCAACGCCTACGATGGCAAAGGCAATGCGACTGTGCGCGAGCCCGAGCAGATCGCTGCCGCCTGGAGTCGGCTGGGCGGGGACAAGGGCAACGCGCTGTTTGCGGAGGCGTTCTGCCCGTTTGTCGCGGAACTGGCAGTGATCGTCACGCGGGCGCAGAATGGCGAGATGGTCACCTATCCCGTCGTGGAGACGCTGCAGCGCGACCACGTCTGCCATACCGTCCAGGTCCCCGCATCCGTCACGCCGGAGATCGCCGCCCGCGCCGGGGCGCTGGCGCGCCAGGCGGCCGAGATCGTGGGCATGGTGGGGAGCATGGGCGTGGAGCTGTTCCTCACCGGCGACGGAGCGCTTCTGGTCAACGAGCTGGCGCCTCGTGTCCATAATTCCGGACACTATACGATCGAGGCCTGCGCCTGTTCGCAGTTTGAGAACCATGTGCGTGCGGTGCTGGGTTGGCCGCTCGGCTCGCCGGCACTGCGCGCGCCGGCCGCCGCGATGGTCAACCTGTTGGCGCCGGCCGGCGGGCCGGGCCAGCCGCAGGGGTTGGCGGAGGCGCTGCGCGTGCCCGGAGCCCATGTGCACCTCTACGGCAAGACGCGCAGTGGTGCGGGGCGGAAGATGGGGCATGTCACCGCACTCGGGTCCAGTCCGGCGGAGGCGCTCGCCCTCGCACAGCGCGCCGCGGAGTGCCTTCGATTTTCCTCATGAATACTCGATCTGCCGTGAAACGACCCACTGCCGCCGCTCGCCCAGCCCCACGGAAACAGGCCGGCGCCAGTCCCATGGCCGCGCCTCCCTTGGTCGGGATCGTCATGGGCAGCGATTCCGATTGGCCCACGATGAAGCTCGCGGCGGAGGCGTGCGCGGAGTTCGGGGTGCCCTGCGAGGCGCGCGTGGTCTCGGCGCACCGCACGCCGATGGACATGGCGCGCTACGGCCGCACCGCGGTGGCGCGCGGTCTGAAGGTGATCGTCGCCGGCGCGGGCGGCGCGGCCCATCTGCCGGGTATGCTCGCCAGCCATACGCCGCTGCCGGTCGTCGGCGTGCCCATCCAGAGCAAGGCGCTCAACGGGCTGGATTCGCTGCTCTCGATCGTGCAGATGCCCTCGGGCGTGCCGGTGGCGACCGTGGCGATCGGCAATGGCCGCAACGCCGGGCTGCTGGCGGTGGCCATGCTCGCGGCGCACGACCCGCAGCTGCAGCGGCGCCTGTTGCGCTTCAAGGAGAAGATGGCGCAGGAGTCGCGGCGCAAAAACCGTAATCTGCAGGACTAATTCCGATGGGCTTCCTCGAATCCGTTCACGCGAATCTGGCCACGCCCGCGATCTTGTTCTTCGTGCTCGGCGTGGTCGCCACGTCTGTGAAGACCGATTTGCGGTTTCCCGAACCGCTCTATCTGGCCCTCACGGTCTATCTGCTGGCGTCGATCGGCTTCAAGGGAGGCGTGGCGGTGTCGGTCGCCGGGCTTGGGGCGTTGTGGCTTCCTGCGCTTGCGGCGGTCGCCTTGGGCGCTGTCATCCCGTTGTGGTGTTATGCGATCCTGCGTTGCGGCGGCCGAATGGCGCCGGTCGATGCCGCCGCGATCGGTGCGCATTACGGCTCGGTGAGCGCGGTCACCTTCATTGCCGCGGTGGCCTACCTCAATCGGATTGGCGAACCTTTCGAGGCCTACGCGAGCGCGTTCCTGGCGGTGATGGAGTCTCCGGCGATCATCGTCGGCGTCGTGCTCGGCAAGCTCGCCACCGGCGGGCGCACCTTGTCGCTGGGTGCTGTTGCCCGCCTCGCCCTGCATGAGGGGCTGCTCGGGCGCAGCGTCTTTCTGCTTCTGGGCTCGCTGCTCATCGGCTACCTCAGTGGCGAGCGCGGCCTGGAGGCCACCGCCGGGTTCTTCGTCACCCCGTTCCAAGGCATTCTTTCCCTTTTCCTCCTGGAGATGGGGATGGTCGCGGCCCGGCGCTTCGGGGATCTGCGCAAGGTGGGCGCCTTCCTTTTTGCCTTCGGTGTCATCATGCCGGTGCTACATGGGGCCCTCGGCATCGCCCTGGGCGCGTGGACCGGCCTGAGCATGGGCGGGGCGATGCTGCTGGGGGTGCTCGCTTCGAGCGCGTCCTACATCGCGGCGCCGGCTGCGATCCGCCTCTCGCTCCCGGAAGCCAATCCGACGTTGTATCTGACCTCGGCGCTGGCGATCACCTTCCCGTTCAACATCACCTTTGGGCTCCCGCTCTACTTCGAAATGGCGCGCTGGTGGTTCCCCTTGTCCCCATGAATACCCACCCGATGAAACTGCTGACCATCGTCGTCGAGGCGCTCGCCCGCGAACGCGTGACGCGCATCCTGGCCGAAGAAGGCGCGCGCGGGCACACCGCGTTCTAGGTCGAAGGCCTCGGCGCCAAAGGATCGCGCGTCGCCGACATCGCGGAGTTCACGAATATACAGATCGAAGTCGTGCTGCCGGCCCCGGCCTCGGAGCGGATCTTGGCTCGCATGCAGGCGGAACTCCTCCCGCACTTCGCGATGATCGTCTACGAGAGCGATATTCGCGTTCTGCGGAAGGAGAAGTTCTAGCCCGGCCGGGCTTTCAGTTCACGGTGGAGGGCGCGGTCCGTCCGGTGTCCTGCAGGCGGCGAAACCTGCCCACGGTTGGGAGAGGAACTCGGGTTTGACTCCCGGGCCCGAGCTCAACGCTCTGTTTGGTGTCGTTGGCCTTCCGCCTGCGCCCCCTGCCTGCCTCCTGCCATGCCCGACATCGACCGCCTGCTCGACAACAACCGCGCCTGGTCCGCCGACATCCGCCGCCGCGACCCGGAGTTCTTCCCGAAGCTGGCGCGCCAGCAGAAACCGTCCTACCTCTGGATCGGCTGCGCCGACAGTCGCGTGCCGGCCAACGAGATCGTGGGCCTGCTGCCCGGCGAGATGTTCGTGCACCGCAACATCGCCAACGTCGTCGCCCACTCGGACCTCAACTGCCTCTCGGTGCTCCAGTACGCGATCGACGTGCTGCAGATCCGCCACGTGATCGTGTGCGGACACTATGGATGCAGCGGCGTGCGTGCCGTGGTGCAGGGCCAGCGAGTCGGCCTGGCCGACAACTGGCTGCGGCACGTGGAGGACGTGTGGGGGAAGAACGAGGCCCCGATCGCCGCGGCCGCCTCGCCCGAGGAGAAGGTCGACCGGCTCTGCGAGTACAACGTGGTCGCCCAGGTGGCCAACGTCGCGCAGACGACCGTCGCGCGCGATGCCTGGAGCCGCGGCCAGCAGCTCGCGGTGCACGGCTGGATCTACGGCCTGGGCGATGGCCTCGTGCGCGACCTCGGCGTGACGGTGGTCCGCGCGGTGGGCGCGTGAGCGGTTCGGCGCCGGCCCGGCTATGAAGCCGGGAGGATCTGCAACCGGAAAAGGCGCACGCCGAGCCGGCGGTGCTCCCGCCAGTGCGAGGCCTTGTAAGTGGCCGGCGGGGTGGCATCCGGCAGGTAGAGGCGGAGGTCGGTGGTGCCGTCGCTCTCGCCCAGCGCCCAGATCTCCGGGGGGATGATCACGTGTTGCGTGGTCCGTTGCGGATCGAACGACCATGTGGCGAGGCGGCGGCGGTTGAGCCAGATCTCCACGCGTTGGGGACGCTTCCGGCTGAGGGCGTTGGCCTCGAGCACGAGTTCCTGTGCGCCGGTGCGCCGTTCCCATTGCCAGCGCAGCCACACGAAGCGCGATTCGGTCCACGCGCCGTCGCCGTCGCCCGGGGCGACGCCGATCACGGGGAAGGCGCCGGCGGGCTGCGGCCCGCCGAAAGAGAGGTCGGAGAGGCTGGCCGGAGGCAGCCGTGAGGGGGCGGCGAAGCGCAGCCGGGCATCGGCGGTGAGCGGGCGCGCGTCCGCTCCGCTCGCCGGTCCGGGTTCGACCGACCACGCCGACAACACCCCCGTTCGCTCCGCGGCCGGGGCGGCGGCCAGGGTGTGGCTCTCGCCGAACATGAAGGCCCAGTCGTCGGTGATGAAGAAGGGCACGCCGGCGCGTTGGAGCGTGGTGGCGAGCGTCACCGCCTCGTACCAACGCTCGTTGGGGAAGAGGAGCAGCTTGGGCGCCCCGGGTTGCGGGTCGGTGGCGAGCAGGGCGGGCAGGTTCGCCGCGATGGCGTTGGCGATCGCGTTCTTCTCGATCGCCGGGGAGCGGAAGCGTGGTGAAACGATCAACACGACGAGCAGGCCGGCCCCAGCGGCGAGCCACGCGGGGACCCGTGCCAGCGGCTGCGCCCACGCGAGGAGCGGGAAAACCGGCAGCAGCGCGGCGAGGCCGAAGAGGAAATGGCTGTTGAAGTTCAGCAGGCCGCCGTCCTGCCGGCGGGCCCACACCAGCGCGAGCCCGAGGACGAGCAGCCAGCAGACCGCCAGTGCGCGCACCAGCCGCCCGGCGGGTGCGGTGTCGCGGCGGGAGCGCCACACGGCGCCGGTCGCGGCGGTGGCGAGCGCCAGCCCGGCGGCGGCTCCCTGCCAATGCTCGGCCCACCAGCTGGCGGAAACCGGCGCCGCCGCGTGCCACCAGCGCTCCTGGTCGTGGGCGAAGGCGAGAAACGAGAGCGTGTATTCTAAAGCTTGATTCCACGCGGGCAGCCCCTTCGCCTCGACCGCGAGGAAATGTTGGACGATGTGGACCAGGTTGCTCCCGAAACCCCGCGCGAGGTCGAGCAGCAGCGGCAGGGCGAACAACGCGAGCACCGCGGCGAGAAGCCACCGTGTGGGCGGCGGTGGGAGCAGGGCGGTCCAGCGGCGTGGGGTGGGGCGCCCGGCGGACCACCACAACCCGAGGAACCCCACGAGCAGGAGGGGGCCGACGAACAGCGGTTGCGCGACATGCCCGTGGAGCAGGAAGCCCGCGGAGACGATCAGGCCGGCCCAACCGCGCCGTTCGCCCGCGGCCAGCGTGGCGGCGGAGACAACCAGCGTCGCCAGCGGCAGCAGCAGCACGTACGGCGGCCAGACATCGGAGAAGAGCCCGGGCACGACGGAGAGTGGGATCAGCGTGGCCGCGAGCAGGAACCAGGCGCTGGCGTGCGGCCGCGAGGTGGCGGCGGCGAGCAGCGTCACCAGCGCGGCGAGAAACGCGGACTGCAGCGCCATGCCGGTGAGCAGGTGGGCGTTGTGGCGCGCCGGCACGGCGTGGAACAGATCATAGAGGACCCACTCGCCCGCCGCGTAGACGTAGAAGAACGCCGGTCCGGGGTGATGGAAGCGGAAGCGCGAGTAGTTCCCGAGCAGCTCGGCGCCGTGTTTCGCGCGGGCGATCGAGAGCGCGTTGGCGGCGTGGTCACCCTCCTCGTAGGCGGGGTGCGCGAACAGGTCGCGGTTGGCCCAGAACAGCGCGGCGCCGAGCACCAACGCGAGCACGGTCCAGAGGCGCAGGAGGGGGGCGCGGGTTATGGGCGGCACGATTTGGGCGGAGGGAGCATGGCGACGCTGGCCGACGGGAATGCGGGCGGGCCGGATACCGGTCAAGCGGGATAGGGTTGCGGCGAACGAAGTCCGGGCTGGGGATTGTGACCCGGGGTTGGTTGCCAATGCCGGCGCCCGTGGCAGGGTTCAGTCGCCTGCCACCTCCGCCATGTACTTGATGCACACCACCCGCACTCTCTTCCTGGGTTTCGCCCTGACACTCGGTGCCGGCCTCTCCGCCGCCGCTACGACTGGGGAGACGCCGCCACGCTTTCTCGACTGGGCGCCGACTCCGCCGATGGGCTGGAACAGCTGGGACTGTTTCGCGACCACCG
>JAHFTC010000191.1 GCA_023269585.1 Opitutaceae bacterium | reverse complement strand
GGAGTGAGGCCGGGATGGTTGGTGGAACGAGCGGCGGAGCGGGGGACGGCTCGAAGCGCGGACCGCGAATCGGGCGGGAGAAAAACTTGAGTGCGGCGCCCGCCACCGCAATGGTTCCCCGAACCACCCGCGCACGGCGCATCCATCATGCAAGTCATCCACTCGATCTTCGACATGCAGTCGCTGGCCATGAATTTGGAGTCGAAGGGCCGTCTCATCGGCCTCGTGCCCACGATGGGCGCGCTCCATGTCGGCCACGTGAGCCTGATCGAGGCCGCGCGCAAACAGTGCGACACGGTCGTCGTCTCCGTCTTCGTCAACCCCACGCAGTTCGGCCCCAACGAGGATTTCACGAAGTACCCGCGCACCCTCGAGGCCGACCTCCAGGCCTGCGAGAAGGCCGGCGCCGATGTGGTGTTCGCGCCGCCGGCCGACGAGATCTACCCGAAGGGCTACTCGACCTACGTCAACGAGGAGTTCATCTCGAAACCGCTCTGCGGCCAGTCGCGGCCGGGGCATTTCCGCGGGGTCACCACCGTGGTCGCCAAGCTCTTCAACATCGTCCGCCCCGACCTCGCCTTCTTCGGGCAGAAGGACGCGCAGCAGGTCGCCGTGATCAAGAAGATGGTCAACGACCTGCACTTCTGCGTCGACATCGTCGTCTGCCCCACCGTGCGCGAGGCCGACGGGCTGGCGCGGAGTTCGCGCAACCGCTACCTCTCCTCGATCCAGCGGCAGGACGCGCTCGCGCTTTCCCAGGCGTTGCTCAATGCCAAGAAGATGGTCGAGGCCGGCACGCGCAGCACCGACCGTGTGATCGCCGAGACGACCCACATCCTCGGCGAGCGCCGGCGTATCCGCCTCATCTACGCGCAGATCGTCGACCGTTGCACGATGGAGCCGATGAAGGAGATCCTGCCCGGCAAGAGCCTGCTGGCCGTCGCTGCCTGGGTCGACGAGGTGCGGCTCATCGACAACATCGTCCTCTGAGCGCCCCCGGCGTCGCGTCCATGGCTGCCGACCCCCTTCTGCGCGACGCCACCGCGGCCGACCTGCCCGCGGTGCAGGCGATCTACGCGCACCATGTGCTGCACGGCACCGGCACGTTCGAGGAGGAGCCGCCCGACCTTGCGGAGATGACGCGCCGCTGGCGCGAAGTGCGCGAGCGCGGTTTCCCGTGGCTCGTCGCCGGGGCGCAGGGCGGTGTCGTCGGCTACGCCTACGCGAACTGGTTCCGCGCCCGCACGGCCTACCGTTTCACCTGCGAGGACTCGATCTACCTCGCGCCCGACCACTGTGCCCAGGGACTGGGCACACGGTTGCTGGGCGAACTGATCGCCCGCTGCACCGCGGCGGGCGCGCGGCAGATGCTCGGCGTGATCGGCGACAGCGCCAACCAGGGCTCGGTGCGCCTCCACGCCCGGCACGGCTTCGTGCCCGTCGGCACGATGCGCGACGTGGGCCTGAAGTTCGGCCGCTGGCTCGATGTCGTGATCATGCAGCGTACGCTCGGCCCCGGGGCCGGCCCGCCGCCCGCGCCCCCTTCCGCTTCATGAAGAAATCCTACGACATCGTCGTGATCGGCAGCGGCATCGCCGGGCTGAGCTTCGCCCTCAAAGCCGCCGCCGCCGGCCGCAGGGTCGCGATCCTGACGAAGAAGTTTCGCGCGGACTCGAACACCAATTACGCGCAGGGCGGCCTCGCCGCGGTGATGGCGGCCGAGGACAACTTCGACAACCACGTACAGGATACGCTCGTCGCCGGCGACGGGCTCTGCGACGAGCAGGCCGTGCGCGAGATCGTGCGCGACGGTCCGGAGCGCGTGCGCGAACTGGTCGGGATCGGCCTGGAGTTTTCGCGCGACGCCGGCGGGCAGTTCGACCTGGGCCGCGAGGGCGGGCACTCGCACCGCCGGATTCTGCACGTGAAGGACATGACGGGGAAGGCGATCGAGGAGGCGCTGCTGCGCGCGGTGGCCGAGAGCGAGCGCATCGATCTCTTCGAGCACCTCTTCGCCATCGATGTCGTCACCGCGGTGAAGGTCGACCCGGCCACGGCCGTCTTCGGCGGCAACCGCGTGCTCGGTCTCCACGCCTTGGATGTCATCGAGCGGAAGGTCGTCGCGATCGACGCGCCGGTCGTGATGCTCGCCACCGGCGGCGCCGGCCAGGTCTACCTCTACACGACCAACCCCGAGATCGCCACGGGCGACGGCATCGCCATGGCCTACCGGGCCGGCGTGCCGGTGCGGAACATGGAGTTCATCCAGTTCCACCCCACGACGCTCTACACCAGCGGCGGCGCGGGCGCGGTCGCCGGCTGGCCGCGCTTCCTCATCAGCGAGGCGGTGCGCGGGGAGGGCGCGATCCTGCGCAACTTCGCCGGCGAGGCGTTCATGCCGCGCTACCACGCGCAGGCCGATCTCGCGCCGCGCGACATCGTGGCCCGCGCCATCGACAACGAGATGAAGACCTCGGGCACGCCGCACGTGTGGTTGGATATTCGGCACAAGGACGAGGCGTGGCTGCGGCAGCGTTTCCCGCAGATCTTCGCCGGCTGCGAGAAGGTGGGGCTCAATCTGGCGCGCGATCTCATCCCGGTGGTGCCGGCGGCGCACTACACCTGCGGGGGCGTGGCCACCGATCTCACCGGCGCGACGACGTTGCCCGGACTCTACGCCTGCGGCGAGGTGGCCTGCACCGGCCTGCACGGCGCCAACCGCCTGGCCAGCAACTCGCTGCTCGAGGCCATCGTCGTCGCGCACCGGGCCTCGCTCGCGGTCGATGCCTACCTCGCCACGCCGCGCGAGGCGGTGCTCGCCGTACCGGCGTGGCAGGACCTCGGCGGCGACGACCCCGACGAGCGCGTCGTGCTCACCCACAGCTGGGAGGAGCTCCGCCGCGCGATGTGGGATTATGTGGGCATCGTGCGCACCACGAAACGCCTCGAACGCGCCCGCGCCCGCCTCGCGAATCTCGCCAAGGAAATCCACGACTACTACTGGCATTTCTCGGTCGACCCGCAGCTGCTCGAGCTGCGCAACCTCGTCGTGATCGGCGAACTCATCGTCGCCTGCGCGTTGCAGCGCCACGAGAGCCGCGGCCTGCACTACACGCTCGACCACCCGCAGAAGCTCCCCGCCGCGCGCGATACCGAAGTGCGCCGCGGGTGAGGGGTGGGACGCAGCCGCGGGGGAGTTGCGCCGAGGCGTTGCCGGCGTGACCGAGCGGCGATGACCAAGGGTGGGTTTGTCAGTGAAGATTGAACACGAACGGAGCGCGGGCGGTCCGGGCGCGCCGTCGACTTCGCTCCGGCCGGGACGGCCCGCCCCCTACCGCAGGGGCGTGGGTGCGGTCGCGGCGGACGCCACGACCGGGGCGTGGCTTGCGGGGGCGCCGGCGTCGGGAGCGGACGGCTTCCAATCGCTCATCCCATACTCGGCCAGAAGAGCGGCGAGGGTGCCATCGGCGCGCAGCAGGCGGATGCCCTCGTCGAAGCGTTGGGCCCAGAGCCGGCCGCGCTCGTTGGGGCTGAAGGCGATATGGATCGGCTCGCCTTCCTCGAGGTGGGCGAGGCGGAAGTCGTTCCCGGCGCGCATCCGGTACGCGCGCCAGAGAAAAGCGGAGACCGCCTCCGGGAGCACGTCGATGCTGCCGCCGCGCAGCGCGGTGATGGCCTCCGCGAGGGCGTTCTGCCCTTCGAACCAGGTGATGGCCGTGGGATGGTCGGCGGCGTACCGGTCGAACTGCTCCCAGTAGCGCCGGCCTTTGATGGCACCGATCCGTTTCCCGTCCAACGACTGGATACTCTCATAGGTCCACGCGAGGTCGTGGCGCACGAAGAGCCCGTTGTGCAGCGCGCCGATGTTCTCGGTCGGCAGCAGGAGCTTGTCCTTGGCTTCGCCGCCGGTGGCCCCGATGACGGCGTCGGCCCCGCCGGCGTGGACGGTGGCGATGGCCTCCTCCCACGGCATGGGGGCGTAGTTGACGGCCGCGCCGGTCTCACCGGTGATGAGGCAGAGGAGCTCGATGATCACGCCGGGTTTGTGGCCGGGGCCGCCGCTGTAGGGCATCCACGGGGCGTTGCGGACGACGAGAACGTCGTCGGCGCCCGACGTTGCCAAGGCCAGGCCGGCGCAGACGGCCAGGAGAAGAGCGGTGCGGGGTTTCATGGGTGGCGGCGGGGTGGGTGAGGGTGCGGTGGTCTCGCGCCGGTCGCGCGACGGAGACGCGGGCGGCGGCTGGATCCATCGGCGGGCGGGACCGGCGGCTTGAATTCGCAGAATTTTCTCCTGCAGTTGCGCGCGAGAGGGGGCGGCGGGGCGGGCCCGAGGCACGCGACGAAAAAGGCGCGGCCCGGTGGGGGCCGCGCCTGAGGCGGGGATGAGTGAACAACGCGATGTCTCTGCGCTGGTTCGCGGCGGCGCCTGGGGTGGCGGCGCCGGGCGACTTAGGCGGCCTTCTCCGATTTCTCCAGGAGGCGCGGATACAGCAGGCCGTAGAGCGCGGTGGCGAGGAAGCCGAGCAGGGGCAGGGTGAAGGAGAGGCCCACGCTGTGGTAGCGATCCCACAGCCAGCCCATCAGCACGGCCGCGATGGAGCCGGCGGCGCCGACCGCCATCACGTGGAAGGAGGCGGCGATCTTGGTCCGCGCCCCGAGGTTGCGCACGCTCATCGCGAAGATGAACGGGAACATGATCGACATGAACAGCCAGCACAGCGGCAGGATCATCCACGAGACGAGCTTGAGGTCGGCGATGGTCACCAGGATGACGCTGGCGCCGAGCAGGCCGTAGAGCGCAAGCAGGAGGTGGGGCTTGATCACCCGGGCGAGGGACGCGCCCGAGAAACGCCCGGCGGCGTAGAGCACCATGGCGAAGGTGATGACAAAGGCGGCGGTGGCGTCGGGGGTGGCCGCGTGGGTGATGCGGCCGATCCACGTGAAGAGCGGAGCGGTCGTGGTGGCGCCGGAGGCGTCCTGCACCAGGGCGTTCTCCACGATGTAGTTCACGGCGAAGGCGTTGATGCCGATCTGCGCGATGATGTAGAAAAACTGGGTGACGACGCCCCAGACGAAGTGCGGCTGGCGTGAGAGCGGGGCCTTCGTGATCGTGGCATCGGCGGCCTCGTCCGCCGTACCGGCGCCCTCCTCGATGCTGGGCAGCTTGATGCAGGCGAACACGCCGAAGATGACGAGCACCACGCCGCCCAGCACCGCGTAGGGGAGGATGAGCGTGTGGAAATTCACGGGCGTGCCGGCCTCCGCCTTCTGGCCGAAGAGCAGCACGCCACCCACCATGGGCGCAAGGATGTAGGCGCAGGAGTTGAAGGCCTGCGCCACCGACAGCCGCCCGGCCGCGCCGTCCTTCGGGCCGAGCACCGTCACGTAGGGATTGGCGGCGGTCTCGATGCAGGCCAGGCCGGTGGAGAGCACGAACAACGCGAGGCAGAACGACCAGAACGTCTTGAATACAAGCCCGGCCGGGATGAACAGGAACGCCCCGGCGGCCAGCACCACCAACCCCACCAGGATGCCGCGCTGGTAGCCGATGCGGCGGACCCGCAGCTGCTC
>JAHFTC010000079.1 GCA_023269585.1 Opitutaceae bacterium | reverse complement strand
CGTGTTCGACAAGCAATGCCGATCGGACTCGGCGAGGGCTGCGGTTCGGCGTGTGTTGCGGACCGAGTCGGAGTGCGGGGGCTGAAGCACCCCGCCACCTCAAGACAACGCCCGCGTGACGTGGCCCGGTGCTTTAGCCCGGGCTGGCCGGTTCGAGCGCCGCGCTGTTTCAGCGGCGGAGCGTCGTCCACGCGAGCCAGAGCGCGAGGGCGAGGAGGGCGAGGCCGAAGGCGCGGGGCAGCCAGTGTTGGGCCCGGCTCAACTGCGTGGCGACGACGGGAGCACGCAGCGCGAGCACGACGAGCGTCCAGAGCACGGCGCCGTGGACGACGATCGTGACGGGGACGGCGATCCGCCAGCCAAGCGCGGTGCCGGCCGGGAGCAGTTGTGCGAAGAGGCCGACGAAGAAGAGAAACGCCTTCGGGTTGGTGAGATTGCAGACGAGGCCGTCGACGAAGCCGCTGCGGACTGAAGACGCAGTTTCGTGATCCGACCGCATCAGGATTTTGCGTCCTTGGTCTGGGGCGGTGGTCGAGGCGGTGGCGTCGGATCGGGCGAGGAGCGCGCGCAGGCCGAGATAGGCGAGATAGGCGGCGCCGGCGAGTTGGAGGGCGCGCATCGCGGTGGGGGGCAGGGCGGCGCAGCCGAGCGAGATCGCGAGCACCTGCACGGCGAGCCCTAGCGTGATGCCCGCCACGGTGCCGAGGCCGCGCGCGGCGGTGGGGCCAAGGCTGTTGCGCAGGATCAGCAGGAAATCAGGACCCGGACTGAGCAGTCCGAGGCTGAGGACTCCGAGCAGACCGAGGAGTTGGGCGAGCATGAAGCGGTGGACAGTCGACTGTGGACGGTGGTCGGTCGACGGTGGCCGGGAATGTGGGAATCAGGAAAGCAGGAACGGACGCGGCGGAAGGTGGCCAGTGGTCGGTGACCGAAGTAGCAAGTGGCAGGGGTCAGCTGAAAGGTGAGCGAAGGACAGGCGGAACACGAAGCAATCCGCTTCAAGAAGACCAGAGTGCGGAACCTGCCAGCCGGCACGGAACGCGAAGCGTTCCGCTACACAGACGGTGCTTGAGATCGGAAACGTGACACCGGCTACTGGCTACGGTCGACAGTCCACCGGTTCATTCGGCGGGCGGGGCGAAGACCATGTGGTCCTCGACCTTGCCGGGCTGGAGTGGGGTGGGTTCGCCTTTCACCCACGCTTTGTGACCGTCGGAATAGAACGGCGACAGCGGGTGGCCGCTCTGGCCGCCGGGCATCTGCAGGATGCCGTTCTCCTCGGCACCGGGTTGCACGATGAGGCGGGCGGAGGCACCAAACGACGGCGACTGCGCGCGCACGACGAGCGGATCGCCGGGCAGCGCATCGGCCGGCATGTCGAGGAAGACCCCGAGGGCCGGGAACGCGCGGCTGAGCGGGTGCTGCATGCTCAGGCGGTTGGCTTTGCCGAGGGTGTGCTGCGCGAGCTTGGCCGGGCCGCCGGCGGTGGCGACGGTGGTGTCGGCGGCGGTTAGCAGGAGGGCGCGCCAGCCGGCGGCGCCCTGCGGGTGCCAGGCGGCGGGTTGTTGCGAGGCGAGGGCGAATGCGATGCGGTCGAGCGGGAGGGCGGAGGAGTCGAAGGTGGGCAGCGCGAGGCGGCAGCGGTCGAAGACGAGGGCGTCGATTTGGCGGAGCACGGCGGCGCGGAAATCGCGCACGAGCCGGTACCCGGCGGAGTCGGGCGCGGCCTGGCCGCCCCAGTTCTCGGCGAGGCGCCGGAGCTCGGCGCGACCGGGATCGGCGGCGGTCGCGGCGGAATCGAGCGTGGCGAGCAGCAGTTGTTGCCAGCGTTCGAGGTAGAGGCCGCGGACGTCGAGTTGGAGCTCGAGGAGGGCGGCGGGGGTGAAGTTCTCCAGAGCGGCGAGCCGGTCGCGAAGCTGGCAGGCGCGGGCGCCGAGCTGGTAACCGCCGTCGCCGAGGAGTGCGAGGTCGGCGCCGCCCACCATGCGGTTGTTGGCCGACCAGAGGCGGCCGGAGGTGGGGTTGAAGACCTGCGGGTGCTTCTCACGTGGCAACCAGCCGTCCCAGCGCGCGGTGCCGTCGGCCCACGAGGTGGGTGTGGTGCCGTCGAGGCCGAGGCGGTGGGGCAGGCGGCCGGCGACGGTCCAGCCGATGTTTCCTTCCTTGTCGGCGACGACGATGTTGAGCTGGGGGAGGCCGGCGCCCTTGGCGAACGCGAGTGCGGCGCGGGCGGAGTTGGTGGTTTCGAGCTCGGAGAGTTGGAGGTCGTAGGCGGACGGCTTGGCCATGGCCCAATGGAGGGCGAGGCGGCGACCGCGGTGGTCGGGGCCGAGGACCGGTCCCCAGATCGTGGTTTCGAAGGAGAAGGCCTCGGGCGCGGCGTCGCGCACGGCGATGGACTCGGTGCGGGTCTCGAGGTCGCGCCAGCCGTCGGGCGTGCGGTAGCGCTGCGGGTTGGCGGGGTCGGTCTCGAGCACGACGAGGTCGGCGGTGTCGATGCCGGCATTGGTGAAGCCCCAGGCCATGGCGCCGTTGCTGCCGATGATGAGGTTGGGGAGACCGGGGAGGGTAAGGCCTTCGACTTGGCGGAAGTGGCGCGGGTTGGTGTGCCAGACCAACGTGGCGCGATACCAGAGATTTGGCAGCGCGAGGGCGAGGTGGGGATCGTTGGCCAGGAGGGCGACGGCGCGGTTGCCGCGGCGGCCATGGATCGCGAAGGCGTTGCTCCCGGCGGTGGTTTCCGAGGCCGGGCGGAGCTGCTCGGCCCAAGCGGCGAAGAGGTGGGAGCCGAGGTCGGAGGCGGCGCGGGCGGCGGAGGCGAGGGCCGCGGGTGGGCGGCTGGCGCCGGTGGTGGCTGCGGCGGACGGAGCGGCCAGCTCGGGCGCGACCGGCAGGGGCGGCGGCTCGAGGCGGGTGTCGTCGAGGGCGGCCTGGAAATCGTCGGCGGAGGAGAGCAGGAAGTCGGCGGTGCCGGGGGCGAAGAGATCGCGGACGACGTTGCGGGAGAGCTCGGGTTCGCCGTCGGTGCGCTGGAGGGTGAGCGCGAGGGTCGCGACGACGAGAAACGAGTCCTCGGCGGTCCAGCGCGCGGGCTGGGTGCGCAGCAGCTGGTATTCAAACGGGGGTGATTCGAGCTCAGTGAGGCCGAGGGACACGCCGAGGGCATAACTCTCGACGAGTTCGCGCTGCGGCTCGGGCAGTTTCTCGAGCGCGGTGCGGGCGACGGAGCGCAGTTGCAGGCGGCGGTGGTGGCGATCCATCGGGAGTGCGGCCGGCCCGAGGAGTTCGGCGAGTTCGCCGGCGGCGGTGCGGCGCAGCAGATCCATCTGGAAGAAACGGTCCTGCGCGTGGGCGAAACCAAGGAGCTTGGCGGCATCGCGGCGGTTGCCGGCCTGGACGCGCACGGTGCCCTCGCCGTCGCGTTGCAGGGCGGCGATGGCGGAGAGCCCGGGGATGACGAGGCGTCCGCCGCGGTCGGGCAGGCTGCGGTAGAGCGGCACGAAGACGAAGAGCGCCGCGGCGAGCAGCACGAAGGCGACGATCGAGGCGGTGAGGCGCAACCAGCGTGGGAACATGATGGGAAGGCGCTGCGAAAACGAAGGGAGGCGGGGAATCCGCGAAGCTCCCGGTATGGTGGTCCGGCGGCGGCCCGGGTCAATCGCGGTTCCAAATCAAGAATTTTCAAGTCGCGGACAACGAGGGGTTTGCCGTCGGCTCGGGGCCCGGGGCGGTGCGTCTCCTGCGGGAGCGGGCGGGGTGATTACAATAAATCCCGCAAAGGGTTGATCTCCGTTCACTAGCGAACGGATACAAAAGCCCGGCGTGCCGGGGCTCGACACGGTCCTATTTTCGCCCCCGCCATGTGCACTTCGCTCCAGTTCCGCCGCTCGTCGGACGAGTACGACCAGTCGGCGCTGATTCGTGAAATGTTGGCCCTCGACCGGGAACTTTACGTGACCGCCACGGAGGAGGATCTCGGCACTCCGGACTATTGGCGCGAGCGCTTCGAGCGTTGCCCGGAATCGCTCAGCCTCGCGCGCCAATGGGACGGCCGGCTGGCCGGGTACTACCAATTCCTGCCGGTCACGGCGGCTTTCCGTGACGAGGTGATCGCGGGGCGGGCGCACGACGGGCGGATTCCGCTCGAGGCCATCGTTTCGTACCAGCAGCCCGCGCAACCCTATCACCTTTACCTCTGCTCGATGGCGGTGCGGCCGGAATGGCATCGGCGCGGAGTGGCGAGCCGGCTCTATCGCGAGGAAGTCGCGTTCCAGCGGCGGCTGGCGACGGAGGGCCATCGGGCGTTGTCGCTGTTGAGCGTGGTGTGGTCGCCCTGCGGCGCGAAGTTCTTTGAGCGATTGAAGCTTCCGCTCGTCGCCCATGATCAGGCCGGCCGACCGGTCCACGAGCGACTGTTGCCCGACGGCGCGCTGCCGGAGTTGCCCCAAACCCGTTCGATCCCCGCGCCGGAGCCGGCGTTGGCGGAGGCGGCGTGGCGGGGTTACGAGCCGAGCGCGCTGGTCAGCGCGGCGTGAGCGCCGGCAACGTCTTCAAGAGGCGCTCGGCGAGTTGGCGGAGCTGGAGGTCGGTCGGTTGCGACCGGCTGGTGGCGCGGGCCGACCAGAGAATGGTGCCGTCGGCCGAGTCGGCGAGGAACGCGCCGAGGACCGGGGCGCCGTTGCGCGCGTCGGCCGCGGTGCCGAGGTGGACGAAGAACAGGAGCCGCGGGGCGTTGGGCTGAAGATAGGAAAGCGTGCGGGCGGCGGCGGGCGCCGCTTCGCCGGCGGCGATGGCGGTCGCGAGTTGGCAGGCCAGGGCGCCGCCCTCGCCGTTCGGCGGGGTGGTCTCGGCGGCGCGCACATCGAAACCGCGCGCACCGAGCAGATCGCGCAGGGCGAGCGCGAGGTGGCCGGCTTGGGCGAGGCCGGCGCCGCCCGGGTTGGCTTGGTCGACGTAGATGGTGAGCGAACGCGATCGACTGGCGCGTTCTTGGAGCTCGGCGGCGGGGCTCCCGGCGGCGGGCTGGGCGCTGGCCGGGGTTTCGCCGGTGCGGTGGACGCAGGCAGTCGTGAGCAGGCACGCGGCGAGGAGAACGGGGAGGGCGAGGCGCATGGCGGGGAGTTCGTGGCAGGCTGGCGGCGGCGTTTCGGGTCGCAAACGGGAAAAGTGGTGCGCTCCACCGGAACCGTGGCCAACCTCCTGCGGTCGCCCCTTTCGCATGCGCATCGCCGTGATCTCTGACACCCACGACCGACTGCCCAGCGGTCTCCCGGCGCGCCTTCGCGGTGCGACGGAGATCTGGCATCTCGGCGATGTCTGCCTGCCGGGCACGCTCGTGCCGCTGGAGGAGCTGGGGGTGCCGGTGCGGGTCGTGCGGGGCAACTGCGACTGGTCCGGGCAATGGCCGGAGACGCTCACGCTGGAACGAGGCGGGGCGCGTTTCCACCTCGTGCACATTCCGCCATGGCGCGGCCCGAAGGATGTCGCGGCGCTGCTGCACGGCCACACGCACGTGCCGCGCGACGAGACCGACCCGCTCGGCGTGCGCTGGCTCAACCCCGGCTGCATTGCCCACGCGCACCGCGGCGCGCCGCCGAGCTTTGCGTGGCTGAACTTTGGTGACAACGGGGGCTGGACCTGGAGCCTCGAGCGGCTCTGAGCCGGGGATGAGGTCGACGGGGGACGAGCGTCGGGGGACGAGGGCTTTGCGAAGCTGTCTACCCGGCGGTGCGCTGCCTCCCCGCGTGGACTGGATGACGAAGTCCTTCAGTCCGCGGCCCGCCCGCTCTGCTGCTCCGGGCGCGGGGCAGACTGTGTTCTGCGTCGGGGGCTGAACGGTGGCGGAGGAGCCCGCGCCCGCGTTTTCGGCTTTTCCCGCCGGCGGTGCGCCGGCAAGACGGAGGCCGGTGCCCAGCCTTGATCAGCAATGGTTCGACTTCAGTTCCGCCGCGCCCGCCGCGACGGAAGTCGCTCCGCCGCCGCCGGTCGAGTCGGCGCCACCGGCCGCACTGGAGCACGTCGGGTGGGGCGACACGGAGGTGGAGGTGCGCCGCAGCCCGAAGGCTTCGCGCTACCGCCTGAGCGTGGGGCGCGACGGCGCCGCGGTGTTGACGATTCCGGTACGAGGTTCCGAGCGCCAGGCCCGGCAGTTTCTCGAGACCCAGCGCGAGTGGTTGGAACGCACGCGCCGCCGGCTGGAGCAGCTGCCCCGCAGCGCCGCGGTGTGGACGATCGGCACGAGCGTGCTCTGGCGCGGAGAGTGGCGCACGATCGAGCGCGCGTCGGAGGAGGCGACGCCGCACGTGCGGCTGGGCGGTGAGCGCTTCCGGGTGCGCGGGCACGACGGCGACCTGCGGCCCACGCTGGAGGCGCATTTCCGCCGGCAGGCGCGCATCGAGCTGCCGCCGCGCACGTGGGAGCTCGCCGCGGTGACCGGCGTGGAGGTGCGCGAAGTTTCGGTACGCGACCAGCGCACGCGCTGGGGCTCGTGTTCGTCGACCGGCACGATCTCGCTCAACTGGCGGCTGGTGCAGGCGCCGGCCTTCGCGGCCGACTACATCATCCTGCACGAGCTCATGCACGTGCGGGAGATGAACCACTCCGACCGTTTCTGGGCGCTGGTCGAGGCCGTGTGCCCCGAGTGGCGCGAGGCCGAACGCTGGCTGAAGAACCACGGCGGCGCGCTCGGGTTGTAGGCGCGGTGGGGTAGGTCGCTGCTTCAGCACGACCCGTTGGGCGCGATAGTCGTGCCTAGTGTGAGAACGGAACCGGGCAGGTGAGTCGCCCTGAAGGGACGACCTACGGCCGGAGCGCCGAGCGGTGACGAACTTCATGCTGGCGGCCCGCCGGCCGGTGCCTGAGAAGTGGATGCGATGAAACTCCTGATGGCGCTGATGGTGTCCGTGGTGCTGGCGCTGGCGGCCTTTGGCACAGCGCAGGTGCCGGACAAGCTCATACTCGATGGCAAGGAGGTGCCGCTGTTCGAGAATCCACTGGAGTTCCTTTGGGTCGACGAGGCCGGAACGCCGGTGCTTTTCAGCGAAGCGTATCTGGAGCCAGCCGCGGCCCCTACTTCGGCAGAGGAACGAGCGGCATTGGAGGCGAAGTACGCGAAGCGACCGAGAAGACCGCAGGTTTTCGATGAAGGGTCCATGTCGAGCGCCAACTGGCGCGGTTACATGGCCACGTGGACGATCGAAAGCGATCGCCTGCTGTTGGTGAAGGTTGCGCAGGAGCACCAGACCAAGCCTGTGCCGAAGAATCGTAAGGACCGCGAGAATTGGCGGCCCAAATGGGAGATGCGTGAGATCCCGATCGAAAGAATCCTGCCCGGCAAGACGCTCCCAGTATTCGCGGAGTGGTATTCCGGTCGGCTGAAGATTCCGCAGGGCGAGATGACCCGCTATGTGCACATGGGCTATGGCTCCGAGTATGAGCGGGAGCTGCTGATCGAGATCAAGAACGGCGTTGTGGTCGCGCGCGCGGAGATCTCCACCGCGGGCAAGAACGAGTTCCGCTCGGTGCCCGACCTCCAATGGTGTGCCTTGGGTCAGGAGGTCGAAGACAAGGGCGACTGGGTCGATGTGAGGCTGCTTGCCACGCGGCGCTTACGGGAGTTGATCAATTCCGGTGAGGAGTTTCGCACCCGCGGCGTATTCTTCCGTCACAACGATTCCAAGGTGGCGGCGTCCTTGGTCGTTTTTGAGACGCGCAAGACGAAGGCGGACAATTTCCCGATCCACAAACTACCGGCGGGTGTTGCGGTGAAAGACGGTTCGCACGTCGAGGTGACGGCGCGGTTTGTGGTGGTCGGAGAAGTGCCGGAGTTGCAGGTGTCCGCGATTCGCGAGCTCAAGGGTGGTGAGTCGATGCACGCGGCGAGTTTCCCGGCGGAGTGGGAGGCGCTGCAGGCGGAGGCGTCGGCCGAGAAAGCAGCGGAGGCAAAAAAGGTGGCCGAGCCGGCGAAGTAGCGGACGACGCTCGCCGTAGGACGCTGCTTCAGCACGTCCCGCCCGACTCTGTGCACGCACGCCGCACGAGAATACCGCCGGCCCGGTCGCCCTGAAGGGACGACCTACGGCGGAGGGTGCTCAGGCCAGCCGGTTGATCGTGCTGGCGGCGTAGCCGGCGCCGAAACCGTTGTCGATGTTCACGACCGTCACCCCGGGGGCGCAGCTGTTGAGCATGGCCAACAACGCGGCGAGACCGCCGAAACTCGCGCCGTAGCCAACATTTGTGGGCACAGCGATGATGGGCTTGTCGACGAGGCCGCCGAGCACGCTGGGCAACGCGCCCTCCATGCCGGCGACCGCCACGATGGCGCGCGCGTCGCGGATCTTCTCCAGGCGGCCGAGCAGGCGGTGCAGGCCGGCGACGCCGACATCGTACACGCGCTCCACGCGGTTGCCGAAGACCTCGGCGGTGATCGCAGCCTCCTCGGCCACGGGGAGATCAGAGGTGCCGGCGGCGACGATGGCGATGTAGGTGGTCGGCGGAGTCGCGGACGCGGCCGGGCGGCGGACGATGGTGCGCGACACCGGATCGTGCACGAGCGTGGGCGACAGATCGCGGGAGCTGTCCCAATGTGCGGCCTCGACCCGGGTGGCGAGGATGGCGTTGGGGCCCTCGAGCATGTGCCCGAGGATGCCGCGGACCTGCGCGGGCGTCTTGCCGGCGCAGTAGATCACTTCGGGGTGCCCGGTGCGCAGCGCACGGTGGTTGTCGATCAAGGCGTAGCCGAGATCCCCTGACGGGAAGTTCTTCAGCTGGGTGAGGGCGGCGGCGAGGTCGGTGGCGCCGGTGCGGTAACTTTCGAGGATCTGGGCGAGGGATTCGCGGTTCATGGGGCGGAAACGGAAGGGGACGACAGAAGGGAACGAAGAGCGGAAGGCGGACGAGTCACAGAGGGCACAGAGTCGGAGGAGGGCACGGAGAGAAGGCGGAAGGGGACGACAGAAGGGAACGAAGGGCGGAGGCGGTAGATGAGCTACAGACTCCTTTTCCAAAATGGCTTCTTCTCCACTTTGGTCCTGATCAGGACTCCGTCTTTGAAGAGAAAGACATCTCGCCGCAGGTTGTTTCTTCCGTGTTCGCTGAGTTTGACGGCAACAAGCTCACCGGAAAACCAAGCGCAGAAGACATCATTGCCCTCACCAAGACCGATGGGTTTACGAGTATCCCCAATCCAATCGATCTCGAGGGATGTTAGGTACAAGCGCGAGTTACGCAGTTCGAGCGTAACATAGAATCCATCCCAATTGCTGGACCAGACTGGCAGTCGTTCGCCCATCTCTTTCCGGGTTTCTTCTATTTTGGTTCTCAGGTCTTCGGAAAGGGGGAGCCCATGCACCATGTGGGTTTTGTCCCCGACTTGAAGGACGTCCGCTGTCTGGATCGTAGCGCGCGCGTTCGTCATCAGAGCCACGAGGGCGAGTAGAACTGGTAGAATTCGAAATATCATCTGGTTCCGATCTCTGCGATCTTTGCGTTCTCTGCGGCTAAAACGGGTTGAGGTATTTGGTGGCCGCCGCGGCACGGACGTTCTGCCGTGCGGCAGAATCTTCGATACGTCCGGCCCTACACGGAAGAGGACTTCGTTTCGCGTTGGGCCAGTTCGGCGAGGATGGTGCGCTCGATTTCGCGCAGGGGGAGGTGGTGCGTTTCGGCGAGGCGACGCAGGTCGTCGTGTTCGGCTTTTGACTTCAGCGGCCGGCCGTCGAGAAAGGCGGTCTTCACGCGCACGGGGCCGAGTGAGGTGACGACCTCCTCGAACGTGCGCTCAAGGGCGAGCTTGCCGACTTCGCGGCGGCGCAGGCCGAAGGTGGTCGTCTCGCGCAAGATCAGGTCCGCGAGCGCGGCTTCCTTTTCCGGCGGGCAGAGGACGGAGAGCGTCAGCGCCGGACGCGACTTCTTCATGACGATGGGCGTGAACCACGCGTCGGACGCGCCGGCAGCGAGCAGTTTTTCGAGCACGTAGCCGGCCGTCTCGCCGGTTATGTCGTCGAGGTTGCACTCCAGCACCGTTGCGTCCTCGCACGGTGCGAGCGTGGCAGCGGTCTTCCGCGAAGCGGAGATGGCGGGAGTGGCAGCGGTTTCGTGCGGGACGGCGCCGATGGCGGACGTGGACGGGCCGGCCTCGACGCGGCTGGCGACAACGGACGTGCCGAGGAAGACGCGGAGGAGGTTCGGGATCGGGCCGTCCTTGTGGCCGATGCCGTAGCCGATGCGCTCGATGGTGAAGGTGGTCTGGTCGGTGAAGGTGTCGGCGCTGGCGACGAGGATGGCGGCGCCGGTGGGTGTGGTGGCCTCGAAGGGCACCGTGCCGAGGCGCGTGGGTGCGCCGCGTAACAGGTCCGCGGTGGCGGGCGCGGGCACGGGGAGGCGGCCGTGGGCGCATTTCACGAAACCGCCGCCGAGCTCGATGGTGGAAACGAGAATACGGCCGGGTTTCAGCCACTCGAGCGCGATGGCGGCGGCGACGATGTCGATGATCGAGTCGACGGCGCCGACCTCATGGAATCCGACTTCGGCGATGGGCACGCCGTGGATCTTGGCCTCGGCTTCGGCGAGGCGCGCGAAGATGGCGAGCGCGCGGCGCTTCGTGCCGGCGGCGAGCGCGCTGCGCTCGATCATCGCAGCGATGTCGCGGTGGTTGCGGTGCTCGTGTGGCTCGTGGCCGGGGGTGAGCGGTGCGTGAAGTTTGGAGACGGGGGCGAAGGTGATCGGACCGGGGTCGGCGCCCCCGGCTACAGGGGAGGGATCGGGCTCGCCGTCGAGAAGGACGTCGGCGCGGGTGCCGCCGATGCCCTTGCGGGAGTCGCGCGTGAAGCGCAGGCGCCAGCCGGGCAGGCCGAGTTTCTTCAGCTCGGCTTCGAGGTGTTCGGGGGGCACGCCGAGATCCACCATCGCGCCGAGGTGCATGTCGCCGGAGATGCCGGCGGCGCAGTCGTAGTAGAGGACTTTCATGGCGGGCACGGCGGACTCAGGCATGGGACGCGGGGGCTGGGGCGCTGGTGCCGGCGGGCAACGCGCGATTGAGGCTGCCCATCTGGTAGCCTTCGAGCTCGAGGCACACGTAGCGGAAGCCGGCGGCTTTGATCTCGCGGGAAAGGGTGTCGAGCAGCACGGGATCGAAGAAACGGTTACGCTCGACCGGCGCAACTTCGAGACGGGCGATGTCGCCGTGGTGGCGGACGCGGCACTGGCGGAAACCGTGGGCGCGCAGCGTCTGCTCGGCGGCATCGATGGCGCGGAGTTTCTCGAGCGTGATGCGTTCGCCGTAGGGCACGCGGGAGCCGAGGCAGGCGGCGGCGGGCTTGTCCCAGGTGGGCAGGCCGAGCTCGCGCGAGAGCTCGCGAATGTCGGCCTTGTGCAGACCGGCGACGCGCAGCGGGCTGGTGACCTTCAGCTCGGAGAGCGCGGTGAGGCCAGGGCGGTAGTCGCCCTCGTCGTCGAGGTTGGAGCCGTCGAGGACCGTGGCGATGCCGTGCTGTTGCGCGACCTCGGCGATGCGGGCGAACTCGATCTTCTTGCAGTGGTAGCAGCGGTTGATCGGGTTGGCGGCGACGGGCTCGTCGAGCTCGGGGTCGTCGATGAAGAGGTGGCGGATGCCGGTGAGCGCGGCGATCTCCTTGGCGGTGGCGAGGTCGTCGCTCGGCATCATCGGACCGGTGACGGTGATCGCGATGGCGGCGTCGCCCACGGCGTCGCGCGCGGCGCGGCAGAGGAAACTGCTGTCGACGCCGCCGGAGAAGGCGACGGCGACGCGGCGGTGCGCGGCGATCACCTCGAGCAGGCGGCGGTACTTCTCGTCGAGGGTGGAGGGGGATGAACTCACAACGGGGATGGTAGGCCGCCTTTGTGCGGCGCGCCACCGGCGGAGGCCAGTTGAAATCCCGGTGGACGCATTGCCCCGCCAAGGAAGTGCGGCGGAGCTATGCCGCCGAGGCGGGCGTGGGTCGCGGCGCGGGGTGGCGTTGCAGCCAGAGGTAGAAGCCGAAGGATACCGCGCCGCAGGCGAGCAGCGCGAGCATGCCGCCGGCGAGCGAGAGGCCGGAGTGCCAGAGCACGGGCGTGAGCAGGGCGGTGACGAGGGCGTTGCCGGAGCTCTGCACGAAGCCTTGGCAGGATGAGGCGAGGCCGCGGCGCGCGGGGAACAGATCGAGCGCCATGATCGTGAGGCACGGCATGGCCAACGCGCTGCCGAGCACGTAGAGCACGAGCGGCAGGATGCTCCAGGGCAGCGCGGGGACGTGGAGCGCGTGGAAGGCGAAGTTGCCCAACGCGGCCACGGCCATGAACCCGTACGCGAGCGCGACGGTGGCGCGGTTGCTCAGGTGGCCGGCGAGGCGGCCCGAGAGCCACGTGCCGCAGAGCATGCCGGCGGTGACCGGGCCGAAGAGCCAGTAGAACTCCATTTCCGCGACGTGCAGCAGGCCGAGCAGAAACGCCGGAGCGGATACGATGTAGATGAAGATCGCGGAGAAGTTCATCGTGACCGAGAGCACGAGCGCCACGAAGGGTGCCGAGCGCAGCGCATCCCCATAACCGCGCAGCAGCGAGCGGGCGTGGAGCGGTTGCCGGCGCGCTGGAGGCAACGTCTCGGGCAGACTGCGCCAGCACCACAGCCAGAGCGCGGCGGCGAAGAGCGCGATGAACGCGAAGACCGACCGCCAGCCGAGCCACACATGCAGCCAGCCCCCGATGATCGGCCCGAGCGCCGGGGCGATGGCAAACATCACCGCAATGCGACTCATCAGGCGGCGCGCCTCGGTGCCGTCCACCACGTCGCGCACGATCGCGCGACCGATGATCATGCCGGCGCCGGCCGTCATGCCTTGCAGGGCACGGAAGAAGATGAGCGAGCCGATGCTCCACGAGAGCATGCAACCCACCGAGGCGAGGGCGAAGCCGGCGAGCAGCGTGAGCGTGACCCTGCGGCGCCCGAGGGCGTCGGAGATCGCACCGTGCCAGAGCGTCATCGCGGCAAACGGCACCATGAACGCGGTGAGCGTCTGCTGCACGACCACCGGCGAGGCGCCGAACTGGTGCCCGATCTCGCGGAACGACGGCAGGTAGGCGTCGGTCGTGAAGGGCCCGATCGCGGCCAGGGCCGCGAGCAGCGGGGCGAGGCCGCGGTGCTGGTGCGCCGTGGCGGCGGGAGTCGGGACTGGCGACGGGGCGGACAAGCCCATGAGGTTGCCACCAACCGGAGAGCGGCGGCAAGCAGCCAACCGGGAGCTGCGGGCCGGCGAGGCGAGCGCCGCCCCGCGCCACAAGCCCGTTCAGAGCCCCAGCCCGAACAGCGGATGGTGGGCGATGATCCAGAGCCCGAGCGCGATGAGCACGAACGGCCCGAGCTTGGCCGACCAACGGCGTATCCACGGACCCCACGTCGGGTGGCGCACGGCGGCGTGCGCCACAGCGCACCAGACGAAGGCCAGCACGAGGAAGGTGCCCGCGGTGACCACCTTCTGCGCGAAGGTCTGGATCGCGAAGGCGGGGATGTAGACGCCGAGATTGTCGGCCCCGTTGGCGATTGTGACGACGGCGACGGTGCGCCACGAGGTCGGGCCGGTCGGGGTCTTTTCGTCGTTGGCGCGGAAAAGCCAGCGCCCACCGAGGTAAAGCGGAGCGAGCCCGAGCCAGGGCAGCCAGTCCGCCGGAGCCGCGAGCGCGAGCCAGGCGGCGATGAAGCTCACGCCGGTGAGCACGGTGAGACCGGCGAGTTGGCCGAGCACAATCCCCCGCGGACGGCAGCCGGGCTCGGCGAAGAAGAACATCAGCAGCACCAGATCGTCGGCGTTGGTGGCCGCGAAGAGCATGGTGGCGAGCACGAGAGGTTCGAACAGGGAGAGCATCGAGGCGGGTTAGGCGAGGCGATCGCGACGGAGCGGCCGACTGCCGCGGGGTGGGGCAGCGCAGGCGGGAGCGGGCCATCCGATGCGGCTCATGCCGGCAGGAGACACGGCGGCCGCGACCGACTCCAACCTTAAAACACGAGAATCGCCCGTGGGCGGATTCTCCGCGCTTGTTCTCGCACGGGGCTTGGGCCAAACCTCCGCCCCACTCACTCGTGCGCTTTGCTCCTCAGATGCTCTGCCCTCCGCCGGCGCGGCTCGCCCATCTCGGCCTGCTCGTCGCGTGGCTGCTCGCCACCGGTGTGCACCTGGATGTGGCGCAGATCTACGCTTGGACGACGATGGGCTTCCGGTTCGCGCGCACGGAGAGCGTGGGCGAGGCGTTCGTCTCGACCTTCAAGCGCGAGCGCATGTGCCACCTTTGCCACGCGGTGGACAAGGCTCGCAAACAGCAGCGCGCCGCGACGGTGATCCCCACGGATGACACGAAGCCGGTGATCGTTTTCCTCGCCCTGCCCGTGGTCGTGCTGCCGCAGCCGCCGGGCGCACGCCTCGAGCAATGGGCCGTGTCCGAAAATGGGATCGGCCGCGCGCGGCCGCCCTCGCCGCCGCCGCGTGGCGGCTGGAACGCGTAGTCCGAGACTGCTCCCGCCGCCCGCGGGGGATCCTCCTGCGCTGTGCCATCGCGATGGTGGTGCGCGCCCCGTCTGCTCGGATGCTTCACCGCATCCACTATCTGCTGCCGCCCGCCCACCGGGCGCCGCGGCGCCGTTCCCAACGATCCCGATGAACCGCTTTCTCTTTTCACTCACCTGTTCCACGCTCGCGGCCTGGCCGCTCCTCGCCGAGGAGCCGACCAAGCTCGACCCCTACGTTGTCACCGCCCCGCGCGGCGACGCCCCGCTCACCGTGACCGCCGATCCGAAGGTGCCCGCGCAGCCGCTGCCCGCGCACGACGGCGCCGATGTGCTTAAAGCCATCCCCGGCTTCTCCGTCGTCCGCAAGGGCGGCACCGACGGCGACCCCGTATTCCGTGGCATGGCCGGCTCGCGCGTGGTCGTCGCCCTCGACGGCCAGTGTGTGCTCGGCGGCTGCGGCAACCGCATGGACCCGCCCACCGCGTATGCGTTTCCCGGAGCCTACGATCGCGTGACGATCCTCAAGGGCCCGCAGACCGTGCTCCACGGCGCGGGCAACTCCGCCGCGGTCGTGCTCTTCGAGAACGACCCGCTGCGCTACACCACCCCAACCGCGAGCCTGCAGTCGTCGCTCGTCGCCGGCAGCGCCGGGCGGTTCGACGCGTTGCTCGACGCCCGCGCCGGACGCGCCGCGGGCTACGCGCGTGTGAATGGTACTTATACGCGCGGCGATGATTACGAAGACGGCTCCGGCCGCGAGGTGCACTCCGCCTACGAACGCTGGAGCACCAACGCCGCCGTCGCGTGGACGCCCGACGAGCACACGACCATCGAGCTCTCCGGCGCGCGCAGCGACGGCGAGGCCGCGTACGCCGACCGTGCAATGGACGGCGTGAAGTTCGACCGCGAGAACCTCGGCCTGAAGGTGAAGCGCGAGGCGATCTCCGACGTCGTGCGCAGCGTCGAGGTGCAGCTCGGGTACAACTATGTCGACCACGTGATGGACAACTACAGTCTGCGCGACTTCACCGCCACGGCGATGATGCCGGCCCGCGCGGTCTCGAACCCCGCCCGCCGCACGCTCGGCGGGCGCGCGCTCGTGCAACTCGTTCCGGGAGAGGCGATGCTGCTCGCGCTCGGCGTCGACTACCAGGCGAACCGCCACAGCGTGCGCAGCACGAGCAACCAGACCACGATGCCCTATGAGGCGAAGCCGCGTCTGCGCGATGCCGAGTTCTCGCAGTGGGGCGCGTTCGGCGAGCTGACGCAAAAAGTTGGCGACGAGCACCGGCTGATCGGCGGCTTCCGCCTCGACCGTTGGCGCGCGACCGACCGGCGCAGCGTCGTCGCGCTCGGCATGGCGGGCTCGGCGGCGAATCCCACCGCCGGCCAGCGCCGCAGCACCGAGCTGCCGAGTGGTTTCCTGCGCTACGAGCGCGACCTCTACGTGATGCCCGGCACGGTCTATGTCGGCCTCGGGCGCAGCGAGCGGTTTCCCGACTACTGGGAGCTGATCAAGAACGAGAGCGCCACCACCGTGAGCGCGTTCCGAACGCCGATCGAGAAGACCGTGCAGCTCGACACCGGTCTCGGCCTGCGCACCGAGAAGTGGTCGCTCAACGCCTCGCTCTTCGCCAACCGCATCGACGACTTCCTGCTCGTGCAGAGCGGATACACGAAGCCTGCCGGCATGATGGGCACGCGCGCCGCCACGATCACGCGGGCCGTCGATGCCGAGACGTGGGGCGGCGAGCTCTCCGCCAACTACCGGCTCACCGAGCACTGGCGGGTCGATGTGACCGGCGCCTACACCCGCGGCCGCAACCGCACCGACGGCCGTCCGCTCGCGCAGATCCCGCCGCTGGAGGGCCGGCTTGCGCTCGCGTACACGCAGTCGAGCTGGTCGGCCGGGGCGTTGTTGCGTGCAGTCGCACGGCAGGATCGCGTGGCGGTCGGGCAGGGCAACATCGTTGGTCAGGACATCGGCACGACGCCCGGGTTTGCCGTTGTCTCGCTCAACGCGAGCTGGCGTTTCCGTCCGTGGGCGCGGCTTTCGGCCGGCGTGGACAACCTGTTCAACAAGACCTACGCCGAGCACATCAGCCGGTCCGGCGCGATCGTCGCCGGCTACGAGCAGACCACGCGCGTCAACGAGCCCGGCCGCACGCTCTGGACGCGGCTCGACGTGAGTTTCTGAATGCCATTTGCCGGCGGCGTGCCTGTCGAGACTCGCGCATTGGACTGACGCGGTAGGGACGGCGCTTCGCCGCCGTCCGTTCGCTCGGAAAATCCCTCGGTTATGTTGAGGGAACGCCCGTCAGTCTATTCGGCGAAGATCAATAGTCAGCGCGCGGCCGGCAGTGGAGGGGCGCCTGTTCTAGTGGTGCCGCGGTCGCGACACAGGGCGTGCTGAAGCAGCGCCCTACGGGGAGCGTCGCGGCGCCGGGCTGCCGGAATGAACCGGTGCACCGTCACCGTCGTACTCCTCCGCGCGCACCCCGGCCGCCGGGCTTGAGGAAACCGTAAAACGCCGACCTCCGAAGACCGGGAGATTGCGCGAAGCCGGTTCCGCTCCCTAGAACGCGCGCGATGTCCCCACCATCCTTCCTTCTTCGCGCGGTGTCGGCCGCCTGCCTCTCCGTTGCGACCGCGTCGGCTGCGTCGGCCGCGATGCTGCTTTCCTATGGGGCGTCCACATTCCTGCTCGAGGACACCGTCGCCGCGGCGCCGATCGTCCAAGGGGCGCCGGCCGGCGCCACGCCGGTGTTCGCCCTGGCTTCTGGATCGCTGCCGCCCGGGCTCGCACTTGACCCGGCCACCGGTGCAATCACCGGCCAGCCGACTACCCCGGGGACTTTTCGCCCGACGCTGCGCGTGAGCGCCGGAAGCGAAGCAGTGACCACGAGTCCGATTTTCATTGTCGTGCCGCCCGCCGCTGGTCTCAGCGCCGATCGGCCGGTGCTGTATCGGGGTACCGGTGGTGTGCTCGCCTACGCGTGGGGCGCCTCCCAAACCGCTTGGCCCGCGCAGCTCTTCTGGGAGCAATACGACAAGATCGCCAACGGACAGGTGGGCGCGATGCGCAAGGAAGCGGCCGGTATCGAGGCCACGGGCATGGTCCCCATGCTCAACTGCGTGGGCTGGGGTTATGAATACGGAGCCGCCACTGGCACGGGCTCCCCCAACAACAGCAACAAGGGCGGTTGGCGCGAATGGGGCCAGTGGATGAGCGACCCGGCGAACGCCCAGTACCAGTCGACCAACTGGCACGGCGTCCCCGAACCCGGCTACGTGACCCCGCTCATGCCGATGGAGCCCGCGGATTGGCCGAGCAAGTGGACGAGCCCGGTAGGCTGGACGGCCCCGGCCCACTGGGTCGGGGGCAAACCCGTCACGACCACCAGCTACGGCGAATGGCTCGGGGTGCGGCTGGCCCAGCTGGCCTGGTTCACCGGCGCGCGGGGCATGTATTGTTCCGATTATGTTGTCGGCCTCCAATGGGGCGACGCGGTCGACTACAACGACCGCGTGCTCGCGGATTTCGCGGTCTGGGCCGGGATCGAGATCCCGGGGGCGACCGTTTCCGACCGGGCGGATTTCGTCCAGGAGAACCACAAGTCGTTGTGGTGGGATTATAAATGCACGCGCTTCCGCGACTTCTATGCGAGCATGGCGCGCAACCTTCTCGCCAACGGCAAGGTGCCGCTGGTGGGCGGCCAGATCTTCCCCAAGCCGATGAGCGTCCGTGGCTCCGGCAACGATTTCCGCATCTACACCCAGGGCGCCGACGGCCTGCCCGGTCGCTATTGGTTCTTCAACGTCGAGGTGCAGGCCGACTCCCTGCGCAAACCCAAGGCCTACTGGGATTCGAGCCTCGGCTTCGGCGCCATGGCCGCGCGGGAACCCGACGTGCGCCTGGGCGCCCAGCTCGACGCCCGCGGCGGCCAAGGGGAGTTCGACCGGGCCGTCGGCAACGCCGGCAAGGATGCGGCGTGGGCGGACAAACACGTGACGCAACAATGGCTCAGCGTCGGCTGGACGCACCTCGCCGGCCGGGATGGCGCCGTGCGGCGCGCGTCGCATTCGTTCATGCGCTCGTATTGGGATGCCGGTAACACGCCCCAGGCGGAGTTGCGACTGCTGTTCGGCCACACGCCGCGCCGCCCGTTCGGTCCGGCGTTCTACTACTCGGTGGCGATCGAGCGGACCTTCGAAGTCGGGAACGGGAAGCGGAGCAACAGCAGCTGGACCTGCCTGTCGCGGTTTCTCCGCGAGCTCTCGCCGACCACGGTCACTCGCGGAGGCCATGCCCGCGGCCTCGCCACCGGCTACTTCGTGAGCGATGTCGCCGTCGACTCGCTGCAGCCCGCCGACTACCCGTCCGCGTGGATCGTCTACGACTCGAATCGCCTGCCCGCCGCGGAACGCGCCAAGCTCGAGGCGATTGCGCCGATTTTCGACATCGATGCGGGCCGCACCGACGGCAACGGGGCCTTGGCCGCCGCGCTGCTCGCGCTCGGTCCGGTGCGGGTCGAGCAGGGCGCCGACCAATGCCTCAACTGTCTGGCTTTCGTGGATCAGCACGGGTCGGTGATCGTGATGATTTCCAATACCCTCGATACCGAGGGCACCGGCTCTCTGCGTTTCAACAACGTCACCGATGGGACCTTCGATTGCCACGGGTTGCTTGGTGCGCCCGACTCCACGTTGGTGATCGCCGGCAACGGTGGCTCGGTCCCGGTCGCGGTGCCCGCCCGCGGCACCATTGTGCTCGAGATTCCCGGGCTGAAGTGGTTCGGCCACGGCGGAACCAGTTATGCCCACTGGGTCGCCGACAACTTCACCGCGGCCGAGCGGGCCCAGCCGCGCATCGTCTCCCCGGAAGCCGATCCCGATGGGGTCGGTATCACAAACCTGGTTAGCTATGCCTGCCGTCTGCCGGCGCGCGGGAAAGCGGGTTCGGTGCTGCGTC
>JAHFTC010000078.1 GCA_023269585.1 Opitutaceae bacterium | reverse complement strand
GTGGGGCGGCGCCGCGGAGTTCGGCGGGGCGCCGGTGGAGCAGTTCAACCGCTGGCGGCTGTTCTCCGTCGTCTGGCGGCTGCCGTTGGAGACGTGGCGGACGCGCGGCGGCTTCTTCGCCGACATGCTGCGGGCCCTGGTCTCGAAGCCACCGCACGGCTGGCTGAACTTCTGGGAGAACCTGCTCGGCGCGGGCTACGGCGTGGTCGAAGCGCCGCGCTACCGGCGCGAACAACCGCGGCACGTGCACGCGGTCTGGGCCTCGGCGCCCGCGGGCGCGGCCTGGGCGGTGTGGCGGCTGACGGGCATCCCGTTCAGCGTGGCGGCGCACGCCTACGATCTGTATGAACACGGCGGCGACTGGCTGCTGCGCGAGAAACTCGCGCTGGCGCGGTTTGTCCGCACCTCCACGGAGATGGCGGCGGCGACCCTGCGCGAGCGCGGGGCCCCGCCGGAGAAGGTGCTGGTGATCCGGCGGGGGCTCGAGGTGCTGCCGCCGTTCAAACCCTTGCGGCCGGTGCGCGCGGTGATGCGCGTGGTCTGCGTCGCGCGGTTGGTGGAGAAGAAGGGGCTGGAGCGCCAGCTCGAGCTCTACGCCGCCGCGCGCGACGCAGGGCTCGCGTTGCAGGTGCGCGTCTACGGCGGCGGCCCGCTGCATCCGCGGCTCACCGCCCAGCTGCACGCGCTGCGGCTGCGCGGCACGGTCGAGCTGATGGGCCACCGCCCCCTCAAGGAGATCTTCGAGGCGCTCGCGTGGGCGGATGTCCTCGTGCACACCGGCGTTGTCGCGCGCAGCGGCGACCGCGACGGCCTGCCCAACGTGATCCCTGAGGCGATGGCCGCCGGGGCCGTGGTCGTGACCTCGCCGGTCGCGGCGGCCACCGAGGCGATCACGCACGAGCACACCGGGCTGGTGGCGCCGATCGAGGACACGGCGGCGTGGCTCGGCGCGTGGCGCCGCCTCGCGACCGACAACGGGCTGTGCGAGCGGCTCCGCGGCGCGGCGCGCGACTGGGTGCTCGAGAACTTCAACGTGCATCGCAACGCCGCGCAGCTGTTGGCGCGCCTCCGGGAGGAATCGTGATCTTCTTCGACACCACCAAGGCCGGCCGCTCCGGGCACCATTCTGGTATCCAAAGGGTGAGCGCGCGGCTGCGCACCGGGCTCGGGGCTCTCGTTGGGCAGGGCTTCGCGGCCGTGCGGTGGGACGCCGCCGCCCGTCAATGGACGCGGGCCGACGGCTCGCCGGTGACGCCGCGGGCGGAGGATTGGCTGTTCACGCCCGAGCTGTTCGGCGAGGCCGAGCGTCCGGGCTTCTCCGCGTGGGTGGCGCAGCCCGGCTGCCGCACGGCGGCGGTCTACTACGACGCGATCCCGCTGCGGTTGCCGCACACGACCTGGCCGCAGAGCGTGGCCCGCCACCCCGGATACATGAAGCTGCTCGCCGGGTTTGAGCGCGTGCTGGCGATCTCCGAGACGAGCCGGGCCGAGCTCGAGTCCTACTGGGCTTGGGCGGGAGCGCCGCGGCGCGCCACGGTGACCACGTTCCCCCTCGGGGCGGATGGCGCCGATCGGCCGCGGGCGCGCAACCGCGAGAGACCGGCGGGCCCGCCGGCGCTGCTGATGGTCGGAATTCTCGAGCCCCGGAAAAACCAGGCGCTCCTGCTCGACGCCGCGGAGCGGCTCTGGGCGGAGGGGCGCGACTTCACCGTCCACCTCGTGGGCCGGGTGAATCCACATTTCGGAGCAGCGATCGAGCAGCGGATCCGCCGCCTCGCGCTCCGCCAGCCGCGGTTGCGTTACCACGGCGCGCTCGCCGATACGGCGGTCGCAGCGTTGGCCGAGCAGTGTCTGGCCGGGGTATTCCCGTCGCAGGCCGAGGGCAACGGCTTGCCGGTGATTGAGGCGTTGTGGGGCGGCCTGCCTTGCGTGTGCAGCGACATCCCGGCGTTGCAGGAACATGCCGCGGGCGGCGGCTGCCTGACGTTGCCCGCCGGTGACGTTGACGCCTGGACCGAGGGACTGCGGCGAGTCCTGACCGACGAGCGCCTAGTGGAGGAGCTCGGCCGTGCGGCGCTCAACCGCCCGCTGCCGACCTGGCGCGACACCGCCGAGGCCGTCCGCGCCGCGCTGGGCTGACGGGCGGGTGGGGGAGGCGCGAGGCCCGGTCTCCGCGCTTGCGCGGGGCGAGGGCGGTTGGCTGTGTGAGTGGCTCCACCGATGCCCGATCCCCGCGAACTCCCGATCTACGAAATCCAAGCCGCACTGCTCGACGGTGTGCGTGCGACCGGGCGCGTGGTCGTGCAGGCGCCGACGGGCTCCGGCAAGTCCACGCAGGTGCCGCAGATGCTCCTGCGGGCCGGGCTGCTCGAGCGCGGGCAATGTGTCGTGCTTCAGCCGCGGCGGATCGCGGCCCGCATGCTCGCGAAGCGGGTCGCGCAGGAACAGGGCGTGCGGCTGGGCGATGAAGTTGGTTACCAGGTACGGCTCGATTCGCGCGTGTCGGCCAAGACGCGCATCCGGTTCGTGACCGAGGGAATCCTGCTGCGCCAGATGACCTTCGACGCGCACCTGCGCGGCGTGAGCGCCCTGGTGTTCGACGAGTTTCACGAACGTCACCTCGACGGCGACATCGGCCTGGCGCGTGCGCTCCAGATTCAGCAGACGACGCGGCCGGACCTGATCGTGATTGTGATGTCGGCCACGCTCGATGCCGGGCTGCTGCAGAAGTACCTCGCGCCGTGCACGGTCGTGCGCAGCGAGGGCCGGATGTTTCCCGTCACGACCGAGTACGAGACGCATCCGGTCAACCCGGACCGCGACGACATCTGGGATGTCGCGGCGCGGGCGTGCGCGCGCGTGGTGGCGCGGCAGCCGCCGGGCGACGTGCTGGTGTTCATGCCGGGCGCGTACGAGATCAACCGCACCGTCAACGCGCTCCAGTTCCAGCGCGAGCTGAAGGATTGCCTGGTGTTCTCGTTGCACGGCGAGATGGCGCCGGAGGAGCAGGACCGTGCGGTCGATCGTTACGAACGGCGGAAGATCATCGTGGCGACGAATGTCGCCGAGACCTCGCTCACGATCGATGGCGTGACGGCGGTGGTCGACAGCGGGTTGGCGCGCGTGGCGCGCTTCGACCCGCACCGCGGCATCAATACGCTGCTGGTCGAGAGGATCAGCGCGGCGTCGGCCGATCAGCGCGCGGGTCGCGCAGGCCGTACCGCACCGGGCGTGTGCCTGCGCTTGTGGACGGAGCGCGAGCACACGCAGCGCGCGCCGCAGGAATTGCCGGAGGTGAAACGCCTCGATCTCGCGGAGGTCGTGCTGACGTTGAAGGCCGCCGGGATCGACGACGTGGCGAACTTTCCGTGGATCGAACCGCCGGACCCGAAGGCGCTCGCGCGCGCGGAGGAGCTGTTGCGGGATCTAGGGGCGGTGGCATGGCGGAGAATCCCAAATTTCAAAGGGCCAAACGCCAAGAGCGAGGCAGAGGCGGGGGGGCCCACCTCCATCACCGAAATCGGGCGGCGGATGTTGAAGTTTCCGGTACACCCCCGGTACGCGCGGATGTTTCTCGCGGCGGAGGAGTACGGCTGCGTGCGCACGGTCGCGATGATGGCGGCGCTCACGCAGGGCCGGACGTTCTGGCTGCGCAACGTCGACCGCGGCGTCGAGCAGGCGCGCGAGGATCTGCTCGGCACCGAGACCGAGTCGGACTTCTTCCTGCTCATGCGCGCCTACCGCTACGCGGAGAAGGCGAATTTCTCCGTGGACGCCTGCCGTCGGCTCGGCATCCACGCGCAGGCGGCGCGCCAGGTGGCGCCGTTGTTCGACCAGTTTCTGGAGATCGCGCAGGACGAGGGGCTCGACATCGCGGAGCGGCGGGTGGACGGCGTGCTCGTGCGAAAGTGCGTGCTGCTCGGGTTCATCGACCACCTCGCGCGCCGGCTCGACGAGGCGACGCTGCGCTGCGAGCTCGTGCACAAACGCCGCGGGCTGCTCGCCCGCGAGAGCGCGTTGCACGGCGCGAAGCTGCTCGTCGTGGCCGAGATCAGCGAGATCGGCGGCCGTGCCGGAGAAGTGAACACGGTGCTCGGGCTCGCGACGGCGGTCGAGGAGGCGTGGTTGAAGGAGCTGTTTCCCGAGGATTGCGACGAGTCGATCACCACCGGGCTCGATCCGAACACCAAGCGCGTGACCGCGCGCCGCGAGCGGCGTTTCCGGGACCTCGTGCTGGAGTCGAAGGAGGGCGCGGAGCCGCCGGAGACCGAGGCGGCGCAGATTCTCGCGCGGCTGGTGCTGGCCGGTGACCTCAAGATCGAGGCGTGGGACGAGAGGGTGGAGGAGTGGATCGTGCGCGTGGCGCGGTTCGCCAAGTGGTTCCCCGAGATGGAGGCGCACCCGATCCGCGACGAGGACCGGGCGACGCTGATCGACCAGATGTGCTACGGCTGCCGCGGCGTGAAGGACGTGCGCAACCTCGACCCGTGGCCGATTCTCAAGGACTGGCTCACGCCCGAGCAGCTCGCCGCGCTGGAGACCTTGCTGCCCGAGCGCATCGAGATGGCCAACGGCCGGCGTTCGAAGATCGGCTACCCGAAGGAGGGGCCGCCGGTGATCTCGGCGCGCATTCAGGAATTGTTCGGCGTGGAGAAACTCTCGCTCGCCCGCGGCCGCGTGCCGCTGAAGATCGAGGTGCTGGCGCCGAACCAGCGCCCGCTCCAGGTGACCGACGATCTCGCGCGGTTCTGGCGCGAGGTGTATCCTGAGATCAAACCCGCGCTCTCGCGGCGCTACCCCCGGCACGAGTGGCGGTAGGTATTTTCGATTTGGGATTGCCGATTTGCGATTAGGGCGGGGCACCGGCGGGGATCCCCGCGATCACCGGAGGACGAAGCGCGCGGGGTGGGGCTGGCGCAAGCCGGCGTGGTGGCTGGGTTCTTTTGGGGGGCCGGGGACCCGGCCTCCCGGAATTGTTCCCAGCCGGTAACCGCGGAGGAGCGTGGTCGGGTGGGGGACGGTGAACTCGGGCTTGCATCGGGAGAATGGATGCCGCAGCTTCGGCGAGCCCCCTGCGTCAAACCCAACCAAACACGCAGATGAAACGTACGTTAGTTACCCTCGCCGGGTGTGTCGCCTGGCTGATCTGCGCGGTGTCGTTGCCCACAGCCGTCACCGCCGGCGATAGCGCCGAAACGTCCAAGACCAAGTCGATCGCGGTCAACCACCGCAACGAGCAGTACGACCTCAACAAGGACGGAAAGCTCGAAGGAGGGGAGATCGCGACCATGAAGGCTGACCGCGCCGCCAAACGGCAGGCCCGCCTGCTTGCCAAGTACGACGCGAACAAGAACGGGACGATCGACCCCGACGAGGCGGCCGCCCACAAGGCCGATCTCGAGAAGCGTCGGTTGCAGCGGGCTGAACGCAAGAAGGCGAAGGAGGCCGAACTGGCCGCCGCCGCCGCCCAGCCCGCGGAGGAGGAGGACGACGATGAGGAGCCCGCGAAGTAGCGCGAGCCTCCCGTAGCGTGTCGTCTGGCCCCGGTCCCACACCGGGGCTTTTTGTTGGAGGCGTTGCCGGAGGCCGGGGGGGCGTCGGGGTGTCCCTGCTGCGCCTCGGGGCGGCGGCGCCCGTGGGAGCGGGGAGGGGAGGCGGCGCGGCGCAGCCTGAGCGACTGAGCGATCAGTTAGGCGAGCGCCGAGGGACGGGCGACGAGAGCCGGATAACCGAGGATAGACCGGAACGACCGAGCGGTCAAATGGTGCCACCGACGGTTCGCACTCGCCCTTCGACGCTTGATCCTCGTTTGCATCCGCTCAGCTCAACGGCCGAACGGCCTGGCCCGCTCCTTCAGTGCGCGTCGGAGCGATTGACAGACGGAATCGCACAGTGGAAAGACGGCGGGATCGGCGATGCCGTAGAGGACATGGAGGCCTTTCCGGCGGCGTTGCAGCAAGCCGGCAGCGACCAGCACGTGCAGGTGTTTCGAGGCGTTAGCCGGGCTCGTCTCCTGGTGCGCGGCCAGTTCGGTAACCGTCAGTTCCCGGGTCCGCAGCGCCATCAGCAGCCGCAACCGCATCGGCTCGCCCATGGCGCGAAAACGCTCGGCAAGCAGTCCGGTCGGCGCCGGCGGCGCGCCTGGGGGGCCGGCGGGCGCCGGGAATGGGAAAGAGGGACTTGACGGTTTCAAACTTCCATATAACTAATTGGCGAAACGGTGAATCGCAACCGTCTTTTCCTATGAAACTCGAATACCGCATCCGCGTCCTCGCCGGCACCATGGTCCTCGCCAGCCTCGCCCTCGGGCACTGGGTCAGCCCGTGGTGGCTGCTCCTCGCCGCCTTCGTCGGCGTCAACCTCGTGCAGTCCGCCTTCACCGGCTTCTGCCCGGCCTGCAACATTCTCCGCAAGCTCTTCCCTGCCTCGCCCGGGTCCTGCGGCTGCGACGACGGCAAGTGCGACTGCGGCCCCGGCCCGGGTTCGTCCGAGAAGTCCGGCGACTCCTGCGGCTGCGGCAAACCCTGAGCAGCCGGTTGCCCGTAGGACGCTCCTTCAGGACGTCCCGTCCGACTCCGCCGGCCGGTGGTGCCCGATTCCGGACTCCTACACCGGGCAGTCGCCCTGAATGGATGACCTACGCCGATCCACCCAGCCTCCGCGCTTCAACCTCAACGTTCCACTTCAACTCGCCACCACCCGACACCATGAAAGCCCTTCGCATCCTTGCTCCCGTCCTCATCGGAGCCATACTCGGCGCCCTCATGGGCTACTTCGGCCAGTGCACCTCCGGCACCTGCCCGCTTACGTCGACTTGGTGGCGCGGCGCCATCTACGGCAGCGTCCTCGGCACCCTCTTCGCCCTCTCCTCAATCCGCTCCTGATCACCGCTCCGAACGCCGCCACGCCCACCACCGCCACCCGGCGGCCCCTCCGGATTAGCGCCAATTAGCGTTCATTAGCGGTTTCCCTGTCCTCCATACGACCTGCCTCGTCTGTCCTTCATCCGCCGCCTCCCCTCCTCCTTCCGAACCCACCGCTCGCTCCGCTCTCCGGTTTCCGCCTTCCGGTCTCTTCCGTCCCCCGGCCCACTTTCCCATGAAACACCACCTCGCCCTCCCCGCCCTCGCCCTCGCGTTGATCGCCGGCGGCTGCAGCCGCGACCAACCCGCCGCGCCGCCCCTGCCGACCGTCACCGTCCGCACCACCGAGGTGCGCGCGATCACCGAGCTGCGCCGCACCGAGCTGCCGGGCACCGTGCGCGCCGTCGAACGCGCCGCCGTGGCGCCGAAGGTCATGGGTACCATCGCCAGCCTGCCCATTTCCCTCGGCCAGTCGGTGAAACGTGGCGACATCCTTGCCACCATCAGCGCCAACGAGATCGGCGCCCGCCTCGCGCAGGCGGAGGCCGGCCTCGGCCAGGCCCGCCGCGACCTCGAGCGCGAGACCGGCCTGCTCGCCAAGGGCGCCGCCGCCGCCGAGACCGTGCGCAGCATGGAGGACCGTGTCCGCCTCATGGAGGCGACCGTCGCCGAGGCGCGCACGATGCTCACCTACACCACCATCACCGCGCCGTTCGACGGCGTGATCACCCGCCGCCTCGTCAACGAGGGCGACCTCGCCTCGCCGGGCAACCCGCTCCTCGAGCTCGAAAATCCCGCTCTCCAGCGCGTCGAGGTCGAGGTCCCCGACAGCCTCGCCGCCGTCGCCGTCGGCACCGACGTTCCCGTGCGCATCAACACCGTCGAGCTCGTCGGCCGCGTCGCCGAAGTCTCCCCCGCGCTCGACGCCGTCTCGCGCACCTTCCTCGCCAAGATCGACCTTCCCGCGGGCGCCGCCGTGCGCTCCGGCCAGTTCGCCCGCGTCGCCTGGCCCGCCGGCGAAACCAAGGCGTTCGTCGCGCCCGCCGCCGCCGTCTCCACCTTCGGGCAGATGGAGCGCGTCTTCGTCGTGGCGGATAACACCGCCAGTCTCCGTCTTGTGAAGACAGGCGCGCGCCACGGCGCCGAGGTCGAGGTTCTCTCCGGCCTCGCCGCCGGCGAACGCGTTGTCGCCGAACCCGCCGCCGCGCCGCTGCGCGACGGCCAGCCCGTGGAGGTCAAGCCGTGAGCAGCCCCTCCCCGCAGACTCCGGGGTCGACGCCCCCGGCTACAGCCGGATCCGCCGCGCCCCAGCTCGGCATCACTGGCCGGCTCGCCGCGCTCTTCATCGATTCGCGCCTCACGCCGATCATCATCATCGCGTCGATCCTCATGGGCGCGTTCGCCGTGTTCATGCTCCCGCGCGAGGAGGAGCCGCAGATCAAGGTGCCGATGGTCGACGTCATGGTCGCCATGCCCGGCTCCACCGCCGCCGAAGTGGAAAACCGGATGACGCGCCCGATGGAGAAGCTCCTCTGGGAGATTTCGGGCGTCGAGTACCTCTATTCCACGTCCAGCCCCGGCAACGCGATGACCATCGTGCGCTTCAAGGTCGGCACCGACCTCGAGGCCGCGCTCGTCCGCCTCAACCAGAAGCTCCAGGCCAACTTCGACCGCATCCCCCTCGGCGGCAGCATGCCGATCGTGAAACCGCGCGCGATCGACGACGTGCCCGTCCTCGCGCTCACGCTCCACAGCGCCACGCAGGACCACCTCACGCTCCGCCGCCTCGCCGCGCAGCTCGACGACGAGATCAAGGCCATCCCGCAGGTCGCCGAGACCACGATCATCGGCGGCGTGCGCCGCGCCGTGCGCGTGCAACTCGACCCCGTCGCGCTCGCCTCGCGCAACCTCTCGGTCACCCAGCTCGCCCCCGCGCTCCAGCAGGCCAACCGCCAGGCGCAGCTCGGCTCTCTGCCCACCGCCGACACCGAAGTTCTCCTCGAGACCGGCACCTTCCTGCGCGATGCCGCCGATGTCGGCGCCGTCGTCGTGGGCGTCTACCAGGAGCGCCCCGTCTACCTCCGCGATGTCGCCACGATCCGCGACGCCGCCGAGGAACCCGCCAACTACGTGCTCTTCGGCACCGGCGCCGGCGCGGCGCGCGACCCCATCGCCTCCACTCCCCCTCTTTCCTCTGACCTCTCGCCTCTCGCCGCGTCACAGCCGCTGGAGGCGGCGGTGACTCTCAGCGTCGCCAAGCGCCCCGGCGCCAACGCCATCGACGTCGTCAACGCGATTCTCGCCAAGGTCGACACCCTCAAGGGCCGGCTGCTCCCCGCCGATGTCCAAGTCGCGGTGACGCGCGACTACGGCCACACCGCCGCCGAGAAATCCAACGAGCTCCTGTTGCACATGGGCATCGCCGTCTTCGGCGTCGCGATCCTCATCCTCTTTTTCCTCGGCTGGCGCGAGTCGCTCGTCGTGTTGCTCGCGATCCCGTCGACCCTCGCGCTCACGTTGCTCGTGTTCTACCTCTACGGTTACACCCTCAACCGCATCACGCTCTTCGCGCTGATCTTCTCGATCGGCATCCTCGTCGACGACGCGATCGTGGTCGTCGAGAACATCGTCCGCCACGTCCGCCTGCCCGGCGCCGAGAAGAAGCCGCTCACGCAGGTCGCGCTCGAGGCGGTCGACGAGGTGGGCAACCCCACCGTGCTCGCCACCTGGGCCGTGATCGCCGCGATCCTGCCGATGGCGTTCGTCGGCGGCCTCATGGGCCCGTACATGCGGCCGATCCCGATCGGCTCCACCGCCGCGATGCTCTTCTCGCTCGCGATCGCTTTCACCGTCACCCCTTGGGCCGCGATCCGCGTCCTGCGCCGCCACCTCGCGCCTTCGCGGAGCGGAGCGGCTCCCGTTCCCCCCTCCGCCTCTGCCGAAGCGTCCCCTCACGCGCAACCGCCGCCTGCCCAGCAATCTAGTAATACAATAGATTACAAGGCGTCCGCGCCTTCCGGCGTGGGGACCTCCGGAACGTGTAATACAATAGATTACAAGACGCCGGATGGTTCGCGGACCCCTGGCTTGGCAGGCGCGGCGCGGCCGGCCCCCGTCGACCACGCCCACGCCCCCGTCGACCACGACCACGCGCCCGACGACTGGTCCACGCGTCTCTACCACCGCGTGATGGACCCGCTGCTCGACAACGTGCGCTGGCGCTGGGCGTTCCTCGGCGGCATCGTTGCGGCGTTGCTCGTCGCGATGGGCTTCGTGCTCTTCGGCGCCGTGCAGGTCAAGATGCTGCCCTTCGACAACAAGTCGGAGTTCCAGATCATCCTCAACACCGAGGAGGGCACCACGCTCGAACGCACCGCCGCCATCGCGCAGGAGATGGCCGCCGCGCTCCGCGACGAGCCCGAGGTGCGCGACTACCAGATCTACGCCGGCACGTCCTCGCCGTTCAACTTCAACGGCCTCGTCCGCCACTACTTCCTGCGCCGCGGGCCGAACGTGGCCGACATCCAGGTCAACCTCGTCGGCAAGGGCGAGCGCTCGTCCCAGAGCCACGACATCGCCAAGCGCATCCGCCCGCAGATCGCCGCCATCGCCGCCAAGTACGGCGCCTCCGTCGCCGTCGCCGAGGTGCCGCCCGGCCCGCCCGTGCTCCAGACTCTCGTCGCGGAAATCTACGGACCGACCGACGCCGCCCGCCTCGCCCTCGCGCAGCGTGTGCGCTCCATCATGGAACAGTCCCCCGGCGTGGTGGACGTCGATTGGTACGTCGAGGCGCACCAGCCGAAGGTGCGCTACGTTGTCGACAAGGAGAAGGCCGCGCTCCACGGCATCACCGAGGGCGACATCGCGCAGGCGCTGCGCATCGCCGCACCCGGCCTCGCCGCCGATCTCCTCCACCTCCCGAACGAGCGCGAGGACATCAACGTCGTGCTCGAGCTGCCGCGCTCCGCCAAGGGCAGCCCCGAAGCCCTGCTCGCGCTCCGCATCCGCAGCAGCGCCCCGGTCGCCCCGCCCGCGCCGAGCGGTGTCGCCGGCCTCGTGCCGCTCTCCGAACTCGTCCGCCTCGAACACGTGCCCGGCGAGCGCAGCCTCTACCGCAAGAACCTCGTGCCCGTGACCTACGTCACCGCCGATGTCGCCGGCGTGGTCGAGAGTCCGGCTTACGCGATGTTCGCGATGAACAAGGAGCTCGCGAAGATCGACGCCCGCGAGTTCGGCGGCGCGTCCCCGCGGCTCGAGATTCTGAATATGAGCATGCCGTTCGATCCGCGGCAGCCCGCGATGAAGTGGGACGGCGAGTGGCACATCACGCTCGAGGTCTTCCGCGACCTCGGCCTGGCCTTCGCCGCCGTGCTCATCCTCATCTACATGCTCATGGTCGGCTGGTTCAAAAGCTACATCACGCCGCTCATCGTGATGGCCGCGATCCCGTTCTCGCTCATCGGCATCCTGCCCGCGCACTGGGCGATGGGCGCGTTCTTCACCGCCACCTCGATGATCGGCTTCATGGCCGGCGCGGGCATCGTCGTCAGAAACTCGATCATCCTCGTCGACTTCATCGAACTGCGCCGCTCTCACGGCCTCTCGTTGCGCGACGCCGTGGTGGAGGC
The DNA here is from genome assembly GCA_023269585.1 of Opitutaceae bacterium. GTDB lineage: Bacteria > Verrucomicrobiota > Verrucomicrobiia > Opitutales > Opitutaceae > CAJCBL01. The sequence goes on along the minus strand of JAHFTC010000078.1, from coordinate 8,049 downwards.
CGGCGCGGTGCGCTTCCGCCCGATGCTGCTCACCGCGCTGGCGGTCGTCGTCGGCGCGAGCGTGATCCTTGCCGACCCGATCTTCCAAGGACTCGCGATCAGCCTGATGTTCGGCGAAATCGCCTCATTGTTGGTCAGCCGCATGGCCGTGCCGGTGCTGTACTTCATGAGCAACCGGGAAACCTAAACATCAACCAGGACACAGAGAGCACAGAGGCAGAGGAGAGGACCCGGAGACAGAATGTTCGTGAGAATCCCCCTCCTCCGTTTTCCTCTGTGTTCTCGTCCCCCTCCGTGCCCTCTGTGCCGAAACTCTCCTCCGCTCCGCCCCCATGACCCTCTATCACGTCATTCTCCTCTTCTTCGCCTCGCTCATGGCGTTCATCGTCCTGCGCCCGCTGCTCTTTGGCGGGAAACGGATCTCTGTCGCCGACGCCCACACGAAGCTCGCCGAAGGCACCGCGGTGCTGGTCGATGTGCGCGAGCCCGGCGAATGGCAAAGCGGCGTCGCCGCGCCCGCGGAACTGCTGCCCGTGAGCGATCTGCTCGCCGATCGCCGGCAGTGGAAACCCTTTCTCGCCGCCAACAAGGACAAGGAGATTCTGCTCTATTGCGCCTCCGGTATCCGCTCGGGCTCCGCGGCGATGATCCTCAAACGCGAAGGTTTCACGGTCGCCAACCTCGGCAGCTACCGCCGCTGGGTCGGCGCCGGCCTGCCAACGCGGAAACCCTGACGATTTTCGATTGGGTCAACTCGGCCGGTGGGTCGGCTTCATGCCCACAGTTTCCCTTTCCCTCGGATGGCGGGCGCAAAGCCAGCCCTACCACCGATCCCCGACAGTCCGCGCATTGTTCGCCACGAGCTCCGATCCGCGTTCTTTCCGGTCTCCGCGCTCCGGTTTCCGGTCTTCCCACCCTCCCACCGTTTACTCCTCACATCCCTCATGATCACTCGCGTCCTCACCTTCGCGCTCCTCGCCGCCACCTCACTTCTCACTGGCTGCTCCAAATCCTCCGATACGCCCGCGGGCGCCGGCACCGCCACGGCGCAACACGAACTGGCCGACTTCGCCACCGACGTCATTGCCCGCAGTCAGACCACGCCGGTCCTCGTCGATTTCTGGGCCCCGTGGTGCGGCCCGTGCAAGATGCTCAAGCCCACGATCGAGAAGGCGGCCGCCGACGCCGGCGACCGCTGGAAGCTCGTCGCCGTGAATGTCGACAACCACGGCCCTCTAGCCGAGCAGTACGGCGTCCGGAGTATCCCCAACGTGAAGCTCTTCCATCAGGGCAAGGTCGTCGCCGAGTTTGTCGGCGTGAAATCCGCCTCCGACCTGCGCACCTGGCTCGACGCCAACCTGCCCAAGTAGGGCGGCGCTTCGCCCGTCCCTGGCGCTTCCGCCCGGCGGAGCGTTCCGCCCGAGTGTTCCCGCTCAGTCCCGTGCCTTCGGCCCGCGGCGAGCGGGGTGCGGCCGTTGCGGTTTGAACGCCAGCACGAGCAGCACCGCGCCCACCGCGAGCAGGATGGCGTGGCCCGCCGAGAACCGGGCGTGGGCCTCGAGCAGGTTCACGCGTGGCCAGGCGGCGAGGTAGCGCACTGTTGTCGGGCCCTTGGCGACACCGGGGCCGACCGAATCGCCGACCACCGTCGCCGCGCCCTCGATCCGGCGCCCGTCGGGCAGGGTGAAATGGTAGCCGACGCCGTAATCGTATTGATTGCGCACTGCCGTGTTGCGCTCGCCGCCCTGGCGCCGCACCTCGGTGACCGTGCCGACCGCGCGCGTGCCGACGAACCGCAGCGCGGGTGCCAGCACCGCGTATCCGGCCAGCACGACACCGAGCAGCAGCAGGAAGATGCGGGTGGCGAGCTGTTTCATGGCGTGGCCCCGGTTGCGCCTGCCTGCCGGGAGGGACCTCGGCGGTGGCGGCTCATTTGAAGAGCGAGTTGGTCAGGTCCGAGAGGTCCTGGATGGTTTCGATGATGCCCTTGCCGCCCGTGGAGAGGGCGATGGCGTCGTCCCATTGGCTGGGCGGGAGATCGGCGCGACCGATGGCGGCGAAACTGTCCTGCACGGTGGCGAAACGCTCGCGGGCGCTCGCGAGCCGGGTGAGGTTGTGGCGGTCGCTGGCGGTGAGCCTCTCCGCGGGAATCTGGCGGAGCGTCGCGAGCTTCGCGTCGATGAACGGCAGGAACTTGCCCTCGAGATCCTTGGCGGTGCCGCGGCAGGCCTCGCGCACGCCGGCCAGCCGCGAGAGGCTGCGGTCGTTGAGCATTTCGCCCGCCTTGAACAGCGTCACGTCCGAGAGCTGACGCACCCACTTCGGGTCGAGGTTGTCCATGATCTCGTCCACATTCGACAGGTCCTTGCGGATGTTGAGCACGGCCATCATGCGGTACGCCTCGGGGTCGACGCGGCTGGTCATCTTCTCCCAGGCCTGTGGGGCGCTGGTGCCCGTGGTGCGGCGATACGCCTGGTTCCAGGCCTCCTGCGCCTCGACCTGCCACTGGTGGCGGGTGGCGGGCTGGCCGTTCTTGGTCAACCAGACGTTGCGTCGCAGCGAAGTGGTGCCGTCGGGATTTCGGGCGGGGATCCAGTCGGGCTGCTCCTTGAGTGCCTGGTCGAAATCCATGCCGGTGGAACCGGAACTGGCGGCGTTGCGGATGGCGACGATCTCGTGGTCGCCGTAGCCGGCCTGGCGCATGGTCGCGTAGTAGTCGGCGCGGGCGCGGGTGTGGATCTGGTCGAGCGTCTGGTCGTAGAGGCGGCCGACCGCCGGCTGCGCCTTGTATTTGAGATACCCTTTCGCGGCCGGGTTGCCGTTGAGTTGGGCGGTGGTGGCGAGGACCTGGTCGTGGAGGCGCCGCACCTCGGCCTCGGGCGCCCCGGCGCGCGCCGCCTGCCGCCAGGCGTGGTAGTCGCTTTGGAAGCCTTTGACCTGCGCCTCGGCGGCGCGCAGTTCGGCCTCGTACCGGGCGACGTCGTCGAGCGGGGCGGGGCGGGGCCGGGTGGTCGCCGGAGCGGGTCCCGGCTTGCTGGCGGCGCCGGCGGCATCGACCGACTTGAGTGCGGCGGCATCGGGTGCGTCGCCGCCCTTGCCCATCTTGCCGAGCAGGAAGGGCAGGCCCTTGTTCAGCAGGAGGGAGGAGCCACCGGCCTTGGCGGCGCCGGACCAGCCGTCCTGGCAATAGCCGTCGTAGGTGCTCCACGCGGTGTCGACGGCATCGGAATACATCGAGACCGACTGTTTCACCCCGGTGAGCAGGTCCTTCTCGGCCCACCCGCTGGCGAACTGGTAGGTGAGGGCGACTGCCTGCGGCCCGCCGAGCATGCTGCAGACCATGAGGCCGGTATCGGCGCCGGTCTTGATGTTCTCGAGGGCCGCGACCTGCGCCTCCTTCCAGGCGAGGTCTTCGTCCAACTGGGCGATCCTGGCCTCGGTGTGGCCCTGCCACTGGCTCTTCAGCGCGGCGGTGAGCTTCTGGTAGCGCTCGAGCGAGTCGGGCGCCTCGTCGCGGATCTTCTGGAGCGTGCCGAGCACCTGCGGCCGGTCGGCGGCGGGCAGCAGCTCGAGGTACTTCTCGACCAGCTCCTGCTGTGTCTCCACGGCTTCGATGCGCCGGATGTTGTCCTCGATGTTGCGCCGGAACTGCGTGCGGGCCATCACGTCGAACGGCGTCTCGGTGCGGCGATAGGCGCCGGTCTTGACCTGGTGCACGGTGTCCTGCCCGGCGAGCGCGTTGGACTGGGCGTTCACGAGGTTGAACTGGAGTGCGGCCAGGCGTTTCTGCTGGTCGGCGGTGGGCGGCTGCCCGCCTTGGCGGATCTCGGTCTGCAACGCCGCGATGTCCGTCTGGTACTGCTGCGCGCGCTTCTGTTCGTAGAGAATCGTGCTCTCGTGGAAGGCGATTGTATCGGCCTTGGCCTGCCGCTCGGCCGCTTGGCGACTCTGGTCGGCCGCGATGACGGACGGTTTCTCCGGCTTGGTGGCGGCGGCTTTCTGAGCGGCGAGCGCGAGATCGTCGCCCATCGTGGTGGCGAGCGCAGCGGCCTCCTCGGGCGTCATGATCCGGCGCTTGTAGTGGTAGCGCACGCCCGCACCGGCAAGCGACGCGACTTCCGTGGAGGTCACCAGCAGCGTGATGGTGGCGCGCTCGCCGAAGAGGCTGTGCAACGGACAGTCGAGCGTGGAGGGTTGGCTCACCGTGCCGGTGCCGGCACGCAGGTGCCGGGAGAACAGGCCCGCCTTGGCGCGATCCATCCCGAGACCGAGATGGGTGCCGGCGGCGTCCAGTACCGTGACGGCAACCGAGGCGGTGATATCCGGGAACGGTGCGGGCACCAGACTGCCGACCTGCGGGGTGGAGGTGCTGCGGGTCGCCGTGACCTCGGTGGCGAAGGCGCCGCCGGCCTGCGCGATGACGGGTGGCGGCGGTGTCCACTCGATCGCATAGGCGAGACTCATCGAATCGAGGGTGGGGCGGCTCGGTCGACCATCGTCGTACACGCGGCGGTTGTCCTGGTGGGTGACGCCGAAGGCGGTCACCGCGGTGCGACGCTCGGAGCTCAACATCGGTTGCGGGTCGATGCCCGGGCCCCCCATCGTCGCGCGGTACTCGGCATCGGCGCGCGGATTTTCCTGCAGCAACCCCGAGCGGTGCGCGGCGGTGGGATGCTCGTTCAGTACCTCGGTGCGTTCGAGCACCCAGAAAATGTGCTCAGCCGGAATGGCCGGCGGGAACCCGACCTTGGGCGCGAGGTGTTCGAACGCCCGCCGGTAGCCTTCGAACTCCGCGAGGATCTCCTTCTCGCCCCGGCGCACCAGGCTCTCCCACGTGCCCCAGTCGAAATCGTCACCGGTGGGCGGCTGCTGGTGCTGCACGTGGGTGGCGAAATAGGTGCGCGAGCGGATGCTCCGGGTGAGCTCCATCGTGGGCGCCTTGCCCTGGGCGATGAGGGCGGCGGACCGCTCGGCGAAGTCGTTGTTCTCTGAAGACACCCGTTTCGGCCCGAGGCTGTACTCGGTCTTGCGGAAGCCGTCGTCGGTGACTTCGAGGACGGTTCTCGAGAGCTCGCTGCCGCCGCGGTAGCCGATGAAGGTGCCGTCGCCGCGGTCCTCGAACAGCTCCATCCAGGAGCTGAGTGTGCCGTCGGGGGCGGTCTCGCAGAGGTAGAGGAGCACGCGGCCGGCCCCGAGCGACTTCAGCGGCTGGAGGTAGATGGTGCGGTCGTAGTCGTCGTCGGGCTCGGTGCGCACGATCGCGTCGTTGCGGTCGCGGCTGCGCCCGCCGTCGAACGGGTCCTGGATCGACACATACGGGGCGGGCTCGAACTCGCCGGTGAGGACCGGGGGCTGGTCGAGGTTGCGCAGCAGGCTCTTGGCGGAGGCGAACTGTTCGGCGACGCGGGCCTTGATCAGAGCGGCGTCGGGCAACTCGCCGAGCGCGGCGAGCGCCTGCACGGCCTGGTCGCAGCGCCGCTGGAGGCCCTTGAGCAGCGCGGCGTGCTGGCCGGCGCGGCGCATCGCCTCGTGGGCGGCGGCGTGGTTGTCGCAGAGGCGGGCGGTGCGCGCCTGGTCGAGCAGGTTGTCGTAGCCCTGCATGGCCCGCATCAGCGAGGCGCGCAGGGCGAGGATTTCGCCCAGAAGCGGCGAGGCGGCGTTGAGGTACTCGATACAGGCGGCGGCCGGGTAGTCCTCGATCGCCGCCCAACGGGCGTCGAAGGACGTGCGCGCCTCGGCGGTCAGTGGCCCGGCGAGTTGCTCCATGGCCTGCCGCACGGCGGCGACCGCCCCGAGGTATTGCAGGGAGTTGAACTCGCGCGGGTCGAGCCGGGGAGCCACGGGGTTGGCGCGGGCCTGCGCGAGCATCGTCGCCAGCGGCGGCAGGGGCGGCAACTGCCTGAAGGCCGCCAGCGCGGCGGGATCGTCGTCGGGCCGGGCCGCGGCGGGATCGGCGGCGCGGGCGCCCGACAGACCGACGCAAAGGACCAGCAAACGGAGAAGGTGGCGTGTCATGGGGAAGGGCCGCGAGGGGGATTGGCGGGAACGGACGCGGAGAACGAGGGCGGTCTCCGGCGCACGGCTCCGGATGGTGAGGGCTGCACCGTGCGGGGCAAGCGACTGGTTGGCCGATGGGCCGTGCGCCGGGCCGCGCGTTTCGTCTTCGCAACGCCCGCAACGACGCTTACCTTCCGCCTCTCCCGATCTGCCGCCATGCGTCTCCGCCTCGTCTCCCTTTTCCTCTTCGTCCTGCTCGCCCTCACGGCTTGCAGCGCCGATGTCGCCCGCCTCACCCCCGCCGAAGCCGCGGAACGCGTCGCTGCCGGCTCGGCCGTGCTCGTCGATGTGCGTGAATCCGGCGAGTGGGCACAGACGGGGATCGTCGCCGGCGCGACCCCGCTCGCGTTGAGCGACCTGCGCGGCGAGCGCCGCGACTGGAAGCCGTTTCTGGCCGCCCACAAGGACCGCGAGATCGTTCTCTACTGCCGCTCCGGCAACCGTTCCGGCCAGGCCGCGCGCCTGCTCGCCGCCGAGGGCTACCGCACCGCCAACGCCGGCGGCCTGCGCGACTGGCTCGCCGCCGGGAAGAAGGTCGCGCCTCTTCCCCCCTCGGCCCCAGCCGGACAGCCGTAAGCAGGGGCTGGCTACTCGGGAGGCGTGCTGCTTCAGCTGCGGTCGCCGACGTCGGCGGGCCAGTCGGTACCCGCGATCAGGATGCGGGCGATCTCCTCCAGCCCGGTCTGGTCCGCCGCGGTGAAACGACCGCGGAGCGGCGAGTCGAGATCGAGCACGCCGAGCGGGCGGCCGGGGAGGGCGAGGGGCACGACGATCTCGCTGGCGGAGGCGGAGTCGCAGGCGATGTGGCCGGGGAAGGCGTGGACGTCGGGCACGACCACGGTGGCGTGCCGGGCGGCGGCGGTGCCGCAGACGCCGCGGCCGCGCGCGATGCGGGTGCAGGCGGGTTTGCCCTGGAAGGGACCGAGCACGAGCTCGCCGCCGCGCCAGAGGTAGAAGCCGGCCCAGTTGAGCTCGGGCAGGCGGAGGTGGAGGAGGGCGGCGGTGTTGGCGAGGTTGACCAGCCAGTCGCGTTCGCCGTCGAGCAGGGCGGCGAGCTCGGCGGGGAGCGTGGCGTAGGGATTATGCGGATCGACGGAGGGGAGAGGGGCGGATGGATGCACGGGAGAATGGGCGTGGCCGGGCACGATAGTTTTTCCGCGGTCGGTGTCGAAACGGATGCATCGCCGGCGCGTGTCATTCGAACGGCAGGGTGGCGGCGGCGGGCAAATGGGTTGACCCAACCGCGGCGGGCCAAGAAATCCCTTGTGCCCGGCGCGTCTGCGGGCGGCCGGCGGGGCACGTTCCCGACGGGCGCCGCGCGGCACGGCCGAGCCTCCCCCCGAATCCTCCAGCGAAAATAGCAATCCTCGTGAAAACCCAAGGCGTGTTCATCGGCACCGACAGCGGCGCCACCACCTCGAAGACCTGCGGCGTATGGGCCAACGGCACCGCAATCTCGCAGAAGCTCCGCCAGAGCTCGACCAACTCGCAGCGCGGCACCCAGGCGGTGATCGCCGGCTGGGTTGAAGGCGTGTCCGGCTTCCTCGCCGAGAACGGCCTGCTCTGGTCGGATGTCCGCGGTGTGGGCCTGGCCCTGCCGGGGCCGTACCAGCGCTACGGCGTGCTCGACCGTTCGGCAAACCTGCCGGAGAGCTTCACCGGCTGGGATTTCTACGGCGACTATGCGAAGGCCCTCGCCGGCGCCGCGGGCCGCCCAGTGCCGCTGACCGTGGGCAACGACGGCAATCTCGGCGGCGTGGGCGAAGCCCAGCGCGTGCGCGGGGACGAGAAGGCGTCGGTGCTCATGCTCGCGCCCGGTTCGGGTCTCGGTTGCGCCTACGTGGGCCAGGACGGCTTGCCGCTCGATGGCGACACCCTCGCCGGCATGGAGGGGGCGCACATGCCCGCGCCGTTGCACCTGCTCGGTGGGGTGCGGGCGTATCCCTGCGGCTGTGGCCGCACCTGGGGTTGCGTGGAGGCGTACACGACCAT
>JAHFTC010000190.1 GCA_023269585.1 Opitutaceae bacterium | reverse complement strand
GCATTTTGCGGAGAAACCTGCTCCGGACCGGCCAAAGGGGCACGAGCCGGCGACTGCGCGGGGCTGGGGGCAAATACTGTATCCGTTGTTTCAACATATACCCCATCCAGCGCCGCCGTCGCGGGCGCCGCCCGGCTCGGCCCGGCCGGTTGCGCCGCGCGCCCATCGGCGCGCGCTTCCGCGGTCCGCGCCGGAACCCCGTGAGGCTGGCCGCAGGGTGACTCGCTCGGCTGCGCCCTGGGCCGCGCACCGACCAGGGGGTGCTCCGCCTTTCCGGTCGGGCGCGCCGCGGTGGGAGTCGCCGGCACGTCCATCGCGGGAGCCGCCCGCGTTGCGGCGGGCGAAAGCTCGTCGGCCCTGCCATCGCCTCGTTGTAACTGTACTACGGATTCGCTGGGCGTGGCCGCCGGAACGGTCGACGCATCCGCCGCCGCCCCGGTCTGCGTCTCCGGTGCCCGCGCCTCGGTCGCGCGAACGGGTGCCGCCATCGCACCGAGCCGCTCGGCCCGGTGCGCGCCGTGATGACCGCCCTGTCGCGTGCCCTGGGTCTGCCCGAGCGCCCGGCCGTGGCCGCCGCTGTGCGCGGGGACGCCGGCCTCGCCCTCGGTCGATGCCGCGGTCGCGGTCTCGGAAGCCGTCTGGGCCGGCTTGTCGCCCGCCGGCCGCGCTTCGGCCGGCAATGAGGCGTCCGTCAGCACCGCCGCTTCGAGTGTGGGCACCGGGGCGGGTGTCGCCGCAGCGGCCGCGGCCTGGGTCGCCACGGACAGCGCATTGGTCACCGCCACTTCCGGCGTGGGCGGCGCGGCAATGGAGGGCTCGTCCTGCCATTCCTCTGACGCCGGGGCGTTCGGAGGCGGCACGACTGGAGTCGCCGGCTCGCTGTTCGGCGCCGGCGTGCCGCCGCCGTTGGCGGCGAGGATGGTTGCGAAGGACGCGCCGGCCGGGTCGGTCGCAGGCAGGCCAGCGGAGGCCGGCGTGGAGGGGGCGGTGTTCGAAGGAAGGAAGAAAGCGACTTGCATGGTGTACCTCGCGGGTTGGCGGAGTCGCCGGCCTGCCGTGTGTGGCAGGGCCTACGGTCCGGCTGCTGATTTCGCGGCCTTCATCAGCCGCAGGCGCTCGGAAAGCACCGCGGCGCGTTGGGCCTGGTTGTTCTTCTCGCTCTTGTCCTTCGACATTTCTTCGAAGATCGGGCCGACCGTGTCGGCCTTCATCAGGGAGAGGATTTTGACGACCGTGGAGTCGTCCATTTCGGAGAAGATCGCAACAGCGGCCTTCGGGGTGAGGCTCGCGTAGGTCTGGGCGAGACTCTTGAGGTTCTTCTGTTCATCGACCCCGACGGCGGTGAGCAGCTGGCTGATCTCGGCGCGCTGCGCCTCGATCTCCTTGCGCGTGCGGGCCAGCTCCGCCGACTCGGCGGCGAGCCGCGTCTCGCGCTGCACGACTGCCTGCTCGCGTTCGCGGAGTCCGTCGCGCTCCAGCTTGAGCTCCTTGGCGACCTTCTCGATTTCCGGTGTCCACATGTCCCACGGTGGGCGCGACTCCTTCGGCCGGATCACTTCGGGCGCTCCTTCGGTGCTGGTCTGGGCCACCAGCGACGCGACGATCGCCGAGGCGCTCTGGTTGACGAGGAAAAGGGCGACGGCGGGCTGAAGGAGCACGATCAGCACCGCGGCGAACCAAGGTTTTGAGAGGATGTTCATGGCTCCGAGAAGAGTCCGCCGCGCGGCAACCGGTCATCGAGCTGCCGCTGGTCGAAACGAGAAAGCTCCGTGAGGAAACGCTCCCGGGCACGGCCGCGGAGCTTCGTCACCAGTTTGACCTGCAGGTGCGCGTCGATCCACCGCTGGCGCGCCGCCTCCTGGGCCTGCCGCGCTTGCTCGAGCTCCGTGGTGGCCGCCTTCTCCTCGTCGAGTTCGGAGCGGTAAGCCTGCATGAACGACGCCTGCAACGCGCCCGGGAGCCCGGTCGTGCGCCGCATGATCAGCGACTCGACGAACTGCGCCACGCGCAACTGCTGGTGGGCGAGGGCCGCGTCGCAGGTCTCCACCCGGCGGTTCGCCCCGGAGAACGCCTCGCTGGCGCGCATCTCCTGGAGATCCCGCAGCGTGGCCACCGGCTCGAGACTGAAGCGAAATTTCTTCATCCGACGATGCGCTTGAGCGCTCCGTAGGCCTCGGCGCGACGGGCGAAGTCCATCACGCCCTGGCGGAGGAATTTGGTGAGGGGCTCGCGCAGCTCGATCGCGCGGTCCACGACCGGGTTGGAATTCTTCGGGTAGGCGCCGATCGTGATCAGGTCCTCATTTCTCCGGTACACGGCGAGGGCCTCGCGGGCCTTGGCCACGGAGTCGAGTTCGGCCGGCGAGCAGATGTCGCGGCTCAGGCGCGAGACGCTGTCGAGCACGTCGATCGCCGGGTAGTGGTTCGAGTTCGCCAGCGCCCGCGACAGGACGATGTGGCCGTCGAGGATGCCGCGCACGGCGTCGGCGATGGGCTCGTTCATGTCGTCGCCCTCGACGAGCACGGTGTAGAGCGCGGTGATCGCTCCGCGCTCGCTGGTGCCGGCGCGCTCGAGCAGCCGCGGCAGCAGGGAGAAGACCGACGGGGTGTAGCCGCGCGTCGCCGGCGGCTCGCCGACGGCGAGGCCGATCTCGCGCTGCGCCATCGCAAAGCGGGTGACCGAGTCGAGCAGCAGCAGCACGCTCCGGCCCTGTTCGCGGTAGGATTCGGCGATCGCTGTCGCCGTGAACGCGCTACGCACGCGCAACGGGGCCGGCTGGTCGGAGGTGGCGACCACGACGACGCTGCGCTTCAAGCCCTCCTCGCCGAGGTCCTTCTCGAGAAACTCGCGCACCTCGCGGCCGCGTTCGCCCACCAGCCCGACCACGACGACATCGGCCTGCACGCCGCGCGCCATCATGCCGAGCAGCGTGGACTTGCCCACGCCGGACCCGGCGAAGAGGCCCACGCGCTGGCCCTTGCCGAGCGGGATGAAGGTGTCCACGGCGCGGATGCCCGTCGGAATGAAATCGTGGATGCGCTCGCGGCGCAGGGCGTTGGGGCGCGTGCTGGAGGTCGAGACGACCGCGGGCAGGAAACGGCCGCCGTCGATGGGGCGGCCGAGACCGTCGAGCACACGGCCGAGCAGGGCCGGCCCCGGCTCCGGGAGGAGCGGGCGTTCACCGGCGATGACCTTGCAGCCGGCATGGAGCCCTTCCATGTCGCCGAGCGGCATGAGCAGCACGGTGTGGTGCCGGAAGCCCACCACCTCGGCCTGCAACGTCGAGCCGTCGCGCTCGGACTTGATCAGGCAGATGTCGCCGAGCCCGACGTTGGGCCCGTCGGCCTCGACGATGAGGCCCGCCACGCCGGTCACGCGGCCCGCGCGTTCGGTCGGCACGGTGCGCTGGATCCGGGCGGCGAGATCGTGGACGAAAGGTTCGAGGTTGGTGCTCACGGTGGGGGGGCGGCGGGCGGTTTCAGGCGTGCGCCAGATTCTCCTGCAGCGCGCGCAGGCGGGTCGCGCCGCGGGCGTCGACGACGCCGAAACGGCTGCGCACGAGGCAATCACCGGGATGGAGAGTGGCGTCGGTGGTGATCTTCAGTCCGGGAAACTCGGCGGTCCACGCCGGGCTGAGCTTGGTGAGGAGATCGGCATCACGGGCCGAGATCACGAGCTCAAGGCCGCTCGTCTCGGGAAACAGCTCGTCGAGCGCGTCGTGGCAGATGCGGGCCACCACCTCGACCGGCGGCTCCCAGCCGGCGAGCAGGCGCCGCCCGATCTCGACGGCCAGCCCCGGCAGCGCGGCGCGCACCTGATCGGTGAGGCGGGCCTCGGCCTGCCGCAGCGCCTCGAAGAGGGTCTCGTTGAGCTGCTGCACATCGGTGCGCATCTCGACCATCTGCGCATCGGCAAAACGGCGCGTATCCTCCGCGCCCTCGCGGCGCGACTGCTCGCGCAGGTCCATGAGCTCGGCCTCGCTCAGCTGGCGGGTGCGGGCCCGGGTCACGGCGGTGGCGCCGTGGAGCGGGCGATCGAAGACGATGAGTTTAGACAACGACATTGGACTCCTGGGCTTCGAGGGAAATCTCGCCCTCTTCCTCGAGGCGGCGAACCACCTGGATGATGGCGTCCTGCGCCTGCTCGACATCGCGCAGCCGGACCGGACCGAGCATGCCGATCTCCTCCTTGAGGCTCTCGGCGGCGCGCTTGGAGATCGCGCCGTAGATCTTCGTGCGCAGCCCCTCGGTGGCGGACTTCATCGACACCGCGAGGTTCGACGAATCCACCTCGCGCATGATGCGCTGGAGATCCTGGAGGCTCATACGGTTGAGGTCCTCGAAGCCGAACATCTTCTTGCGCACGGCCTGGCCGAGCGTGGCGTTGCGCTCCTCGATCTTCGCCAGGAGCGTCTTGGAGACGTCCTTGTCGAGCGCGTTGAGCACGTCGGCCACGCTGCGCACGCCGCCGCTGCGGTGGAACGTGGGCCGCGCCTTCACGTCGAAATGTTTGCCCAGGCTGCGCACCACCTTGCCGACGAGCTCGAGGGAGGTGCTCTCGATCGTGCCGAGCCGCTCCACGACCTCCTCGCGCATCTCGGGGCTGAGCATCGTGAGGATCTCGGCGGCCTTCGGCGTCTCGAGGTACGAGAGCACGAACGCGATGGTCTGCGGTTGCTCGCTCTTGATGAGATTGCAGATCTGCCGGCCCTCCATCTCGGCGATGTCCTTGATGACGTCGATCGAGGTCCCGCTCGGGCCCACGCGGCCCATGATCGAGGCGGCCTTGAAATCGCCCTTGGCGAGCTCGAGCGTGCGCTGCGCGTACGGCGAACCGCCGAGCACGCCCTTGGTGCTCTCGATAATCACGCTGCTGAACTCCCGGATCGAGGACTGCTGGTGTTCGACGGGGATGAGGCCCAGCTGTGTCATCTCCTTGGTCACGGCCTCGACGGTGTTGTCGTCGAAGTGCTTCATCAGCTCGGAGGCCGACTCCGGGCCGATGGTCACGAGGAAGACCGCCAATTTCTTGGCGCGGGAAAACTTCTCGTAATCCGGGATCGGGGCGACGCCGGTGGCGTTCTCGGAGATGGAGGCGTTGTCGGCCATGGCTCAGGTCTGCTTGTTGATGGCAACCCAGTCGCGGAGCGCCGTGCCGACATTGGTCGGCTTCTGCCGGATCAGCTCGTTGATCAACTCAGGGGTGATGCTGCCCGAGGCGCCGGTGAGGGCCCGCTGCTGCTCGGAGGCCGGAAGTTCACGTAGGAGCTCGATCGGGACAGCCTCGGGCTTCTCGCGGCCGAGGCGGCGGAGGAAGAACAGAATGAGGACACCGGCGGCGACGAGCGGCAGGAGCTTCACCCCCATGTCGATGTACGGCTGCAGCTTGTTCTGCTGGCGGATCTGCTCGGCCTGCGCCACGAGCGGTTCGGCCGGAAAGGCGACTTCCTGGAGCGCGACAACGCTCTCGACGGTCTGGCCGGGCGCGAGCTTCACGCCCAGGGCGTTGAGCACGAGCTGGCGCACCAGGGAGAGTTCCTCGGGGCTGCGCGGCTGGGGCTGCGGGTTCGCGGCATCGCCGCCGCTGCGCTGGTTGAGGAACACGGCCGCCGTGATCGAGCGGATCGCGCCGGGGCTGCGCGTGATCGAGGTGCGCGTGGTGTTGATCTCGTAGGCCGTCGTGCGGATCTTGCGGTTCTGCTC
>JAHFTC010000077.1 GCA_023269585.1 Opitutaceae bacterium | reverse complement strand
GAAGCTGCGCGCGATCTGCTGCTGCAGCCGCTCGTTCTCCTCGCGCAACGTGTCGATGCGCTCCTTCGCCATCTGCCGGAACCGCACCGCCAACCCGACCTGCCCGGCCACGAGCACCAGGAAACGCGCGTCGATGGTGAGCAACAATTCGCTGGTTGGTCGCCGCGTGAAGGAAAGCGTCCCCAGCACCTCGCTGCCGTGGCGGATCGGCACCGCCACCAGGCTCTCGCCCTGCGCCCGGGCCTCGACGAACAACTTCTTTTCGAGGGTGCTCCAGTCGTCCTCCGGGACGTGGTTGAGCTCCCGCAACACCAGCGGTTCGCCGATCGTCGCCACGCGTCCGAGAAAACCCTCGCCGAGTTTTTCGCGCATCGTCTTGTCGCGATGATCGGCGTGCGGTCGGTCCTGCATCTCCTCCACCATCAGCTCCGCGCTTTCCCGGTTCACGATCGTGAGCAGGCCGCGTCGCAGCGCGGTCGTCTCCGCCAGTTTGCGAAACAACGGTTGCACGGCATCGCGCAAATCCAGTCCCTGCGCCAACGTGGCGGAGACGTCGTGCAACAGGCGAAATTCCTGCAGCACGCGACAGCCGCCCACGACCTCGGGCACCACGGGGGCGGGCACGCCCGGGTTTTCGGAACAGGAATCACAGGTACTCATCCGGTGCCTGCGCCCAGCAATCGCGATGCCAGCAACCACGCCGCGTTGCGGCCCCGGGGGGCGGCGGCGCGCTCGGCCCGGCGCTGCGCGAAAAGTGCGGGCGGCGGCGCCATTTCGTCCATCCCTTGCCGTTGACAACCCGAGGGTTCCTGCGACCTCTTCGCTGCATGCCCGAGCAAGCCGTCCTGCTGGTCAACCTCGGTTCGCCCGCCTCCACCTCGGTCGCCGATGTGCGGATCTACCTGCGTGAGTTCCTTGGCGACGAACGGGTGATCGACTACCCCGCCTGGTTCCGCTGGCTCCTGCTGGAGGGCATCATCCTCCGCGTCCGGCCGAAGAAATCCGCCCATGCCTACGAGCAGGTCTGGACGCCCGAGGGCGCCCCGTTGCTCGTCACCAGCGAAAAGGTGCGCGCCAAGCTCGAGGCCGCGCTCGGGATGCCGGTGCTCGCGGGCATGCGCTACGGCGAACCCTCCATCGCCGGCACCCTCGCCACGCTCCGCGGGATGGGCGTGCGCGACGTCTTCCTCATCCCCCAGTACCCGCATTACGCGATGTCGAGCTGGGAGACCGTCGTGGTGAAGGTCTACGAGGAGGCCGCCCGCCTCGCGCCCGACCTGCGGTTCACCACCGTGCAACCGTTCTTCGCCGACGCCGACTACATCGAGGCGCTGCACACCGTTTCCGCCCCGGATCTCGCCGGCGGCTTCGACCACCTGCTGATCAGTTTCCACGGCGTGCCCGTGCGCCACCTGCGCAAGGCCGACTCCTCGCGCGCCCATTGCCAGCGCGTGCCCGACTGCTGCCACGTCGCCAGCCCGGCGCACGCCACCTGCTACCGTGCCCAATGTCTGGGCACAGTTCGCACCTTCGCCGCGCGGGCCGGCCTGCCCGCGGGCAAATTCTCGTTTTCCTTCCAATCCCGGCTGCCCGGCGAACCGTGGCTCGAGCCGTTCACGGATCGCGAGCTCGTCCGCCTCGCCCATTCCGGCGTGAAGCGCCTCCTGGTGATGACTCCCGCCTTCACCGCCGA
Source organism: Opitutaceae bacterium (assembly GCA_023269585.1). Classification (GTDB taxonomy): domain Bacteria; phylum Verrucomicrobiota; class Verrucomicrobiia; order Opitutales; family Opitutaceae; genus CAJCBL01. Next base: position 18,169 of record JAHFTC010000077.1, on the reverse strand, counting down.
CTGCCTCGAGACGCTTGAGGAGATCGCCACCGAGGGGAAGGAGACGTTCCTCGCGGCGGGCGGCGCCGAGTTCAAACAGATCCCCTGCCTCAACGACCACCCCGCCTACATCGGTTTTCTCGCGCAACGCGCCCGCGCCTGGCTCGCCGCCGCGCGCGGCTGAGACGGCCCGCGCCGTGCTTACGCGTTTTTTAAGAATTTCGGATTGGGTCGGTCCCCGAAACATCTACGGTCCCAGCCTCCTCGGATCGCTTCACCCGCGATCCCCCAGCCTTCAACCCCGCCCCTTGTGAGCGACGAGGCCATCCTGCTTCTCACCGCCAACGGTACCATCCAGTACGCCAGCGCCCTCACCAACCAGTGGTGGCAGCTGGACCCGGGTGCATTGCACGGCGACTCGTTCTCGAACCTGTTCGTCTTCGACGTCGTCTCGTCCGACCCCGAGTGGCTCGAAACCCAGTGGCTCGCCCTACTGGACACCGGCACCAGCCCCGGCGGCGTCACCCTCGCGGCCCAGCCCAAGCTCTCCTCGTCCTTCGATGTGACTGTGCACATCGAGCGGATCGCCGACACCGAGCCCGCGCACTACTTCGCCCGCGTCCGCAAGGCGCTCGCCGCCGGTACCTCCGGCTTTGGTTCCCAGGCGGCCGCCGCCGGCCCCGCCGCCCGGTTCGCCCCGCTGATCGAGCGCTCGCAACTGGGTTTCTTCGACCTCGATTTCGCGAACCAGCAATTCTACTTCTCCCCGGCCTGGAAGAATCTCCTCGGGTTCCTCGACAAGGATCTCGCCAATCAGGAGAACACCTGGCGCGACCTCGTCCACTCCGAGGATTCCGCCGCCGCCCCGGACCATGCCGACCGCCGGTCCGCCAACCAGACCCACGCCTTCAGCTCCGAATTCCGGATGCGCACCAAGGGCGACACCTACGAATGGTGCCTCGCCAACGGCGTGCAGATCTTCGGCGACGACGGGGCGCTGCTCCGTGTCCTAGGGACCATGACAAGCATCCAGGAGCGCAAGGAGTTCGAGGAGTCGTGCATCGCCAGCGAGGAACGCCTCGAGGTGCTCGGCCGGCAGGCCGAGCTCGCGACCTTCGATCTCGATTTCGCCACCGGCGGCTACTGGTTCTCCGCGGGCCTGCGCAAGCTCGTCGGCTACCGCGAATCCGAGCTGCCCGCCGGCCCGGAGAGCTTCGCCCACCTGCTGCCGGCCGAACAGGTGCCGCATGGTACGCAGGCGTGGCTGGCCGAACAGCCGCCCGAGCAGCCGGTCTTCCGCGACTCCATCGAGCTCCGCACCAAGGACGGCCAGCCGCTGCTCGTCGCCGCTGTCATCGTCCGCCAGTTCGACCGCCGCCGCATGCTTCAGCGCGCCATCGGCTTCTTTGTCCCCGGCGCAGTTCCGGGCGCCCCGGCGCGCATGCCCCCGCTGCTCCTGCGCTCCTCGTACGACGCGATCAACGAGGGCGTGATCGTCGCCGACCGCGAGGCCCGTGTCGTCTTCCTCAACGCGCGCGCCGGCCGCATGCTCGGCATCGCGCCCGAGCGCGGCGAGGGCCGGCCCGCCGCCCAGCTCGTTTCGCTCATCCACCGGCTCAACCAAGTCCCCATCGAGAGCCCGATCGCGCGCACCGTCGAGACCGGCGAGATCATCCCGCTCAACGACGAACACTCGCTCCCCGGCGAACGCGGCCTGCGCCGCATCGTCTTCACGTGCGTGCCGGTCAAGGACGACGACGGCAAGGTCCAGGGCGCCGTCTTCGTCTTCCGCGACCCGGAGGAGATGACGCTCACGCCCGACGAGCTCATCCGCTCCAACCGCTTCGAAACCCTCGGCCTGCTCGCCGGCGGCATCGCCCACGACTTCAACAACCTCCTCACCACGATCCTCGGCGGCATCTCCATCGCCCGCGATGCCAAGGACTACTCCCAGCTCGAGGACGCCGAGAAGGGCTGCATCGCCGCCAAGGCCCTCACCCGCCAGCTCCTCTCCCTGGCCCGCGGCGGCGCCGATCTGCGCCAGATCCTCAACTCCGGAGACATTCTCACCGAGTCCGTCCGTCTCGCCGCCGTCGGCACGCCGGTGAAGGTGGCCGCCCAGATCGCCGACGACCTCCACATGATCCACGCCGACAAGGCCGAGATCATCCGCGTCTTCCAGAACCTCATCATCAACGCGATCCAGGCCATGCCCAACAACAGCGGCAATGTCTGGGTCCGCGCCTCCAACTCGACCCTGCGCGAGGGCGACGTGCCCCCGCTCGCCGCCGGCGACTACGTGCACTTCGAGGTCCAGGACGACGGCGCCGGCATCCCGCCCGAGCACCTGCAGAAGATCTTCGAGCCGTTCTTCACCACCAAGAAGACCGGCACCGGCCTCGGCCTCGCCACCGTCATCTCGATCGTCAAGACCCACGGCGGCCAGATCGGCGTGACCTCCGCCGTCGGCGCCGGCACCACCTTCTCGATCTTCCTCCCGCGCGCCGACCAGCCCGTCGCCGAGATCCAGCGCGAGGCCCCCACCCTGCGCTTCGGCACCGGCCGTATCCTCGTCATGGACGACGAGGAGAAGATCCTCCACCTCACCGGCATCATGCTGGAGAACCTCGGCTACAAGTTCGACGTCGCGCGCAACGGCAAGGAGGCGCTCGCGCTCTTCCAGCGCTACCTCAACGTCAGCCGCCCGTACGACTGCGTCATCCTCGACCTCACCATCGTGGGCGGCATGGGCGGCGAGGAGACGTACCGCGAGCTCAAGAAGCTGTATCCCGAACTTCGTGCCATCATCTCCTCCGGCTACGACAGCGAGGACATGATGCGCCGCTACCTCGACATGGGCTTCAACGGCTACCTCTCGAAGCCCTTCCGCGTCGGCGAGCTCGGCAAGATCCTCAAGAAGGTCCTCGGCGGCGCCCCGGTCCCCTGAGCGAACGAGTAGCCACGCGGCTCACGCCAGCGCGACCACTCATTGGATCGACGAGAAGGACGGTGAAGATCGTCCTCAAAGGCAGGTGGAGAATTCCCGCTGCCATCGCGGCATTGCTCGCGACGCCGCACATGTCGGCAAACACCTCGGGCGACGAGATCGTGATACTCCCGGTCGGTTACCGTCAGGAGCGGCATAACGACGTCATCAACGCATACGGCCGGAGCTTTCATGTGCAGCTGGGCTATTTCCTCGAGAAGCAGGACCCCCGCTGTGTTGTTCTCCTCGGCGCCTCGATTATTCCAAATACAGCGGGTTCCGCAGATGTGAGCGGGGCACTGACCACCACAACCGAGAAGACGCTACTGGCGATCGATCATGGACCGTCTGTCTCGTGCGATGGCCCCGCCGTGATCTTTTACGACCTCGAGTTCGGATTCACCGTTTTTCCGCACCACACGACTTTGCCGCTGGAGGGCAAACCGGTCGCGGAGGTGGTTCGACGGTTCCTCGTTGATTTCATCGCCGCGAAGTGGCGCCAGTACCCCACGGGCGAGCCGCGATGACCGACAAGGCGTCGCCAACGATCGGCCCCCAACACCAAACAGCTTGGGAAGCGATCGTAGCAGCCTGCCTTACCCGCGCCAGGTGAACGCGTGGCAGAGGGCCACGCCCGTGGCGTCGGCCTCGTCGAAGCCGAGCGGCCGGCCGTGGCCGACGAGCGCCATCACCGTGCGCGCCATCTGCTCCTTGCTCGCCCGGCCCACGCCCACCACCGCCTGCTTCACGCGCAGCGGCGGGTATTCGAAAACCGGCTTCTCCGCCAGCGCCGCCGCGGCGATCGCCGCCCCGCGCGCCGCTCCGAGGATCTGCGCCGTGGACACGTTCTGCACGAAGATCGTCTTCTCCAGCGCCACGTGGTCCACCGCGTGGTCGCGCAATACCGCCGCCACCGCGCGGAAGATCTCGCCCAGGCAGTAGGCCATGTCGTGTTTCGGCGGCACCTTCACCGTGCGGCTCAGCAGCACCACCGGCTGCCGTCCGCCCGCGATCTCGACCAGCGAGAGGCCCGTGCCCCGCAGACTCGGATCGATGCCCAGCACGCGCCCCGCGAAATTTGTCCGCACCGGCAGCACGGCTCCGGTCGTCGCCGCCGTCTGTTTCGGCCGCAGCAGCGCCGCCGGCATCTCGGGCGGCGGGAGCCGTCCCTCGAGTTTCGCCTTCCAGAGTGCGCGAACGTTGCGACGGGCCATGGTGGCCCCCAGCACACCAAAGCGCCGCCCGATGGAAACACCCGAATCGCGCCCCGCCCCGCCCCACCCCAGCCGCTTCCCTCCTCAACCGTTTACCCTCACGACCGTGAGGGTAAACGCTCTGGCCTTTGATATTCATTATCTTATGCGATCCTAAGTGCGACAAAATGGGCCTGCCCCGCGGTGACGATTCAGGCGGGGGTCGGGCGCCGAGGGTGGAGAGCCGGACCTTCGGAGGCGGATGGCTGCCAGCGGCGTGTCGGGAAATTCACCACGGCGATCCTGCACTCGTCTGCCGTCCGCTCGTTTCTCGACCGAACGGCCGCCCCTCAGCCGACAAGCAGCCTCACCCCGGCGGCGAGCGTGAGGACGAAAGAGATCAGCTCGAAACGTTTCTGGTCGAGCCGGAGCACCACCCAGCGGCCGGCCAGCGCGCCCAGCACCACCAGCGGCACGAGCACGGCGTTGGCCGCGAGGCTGCCGGGGTTCACCAACCCGAGCTGCAGCATGAACGGAACCTTCACCAGGTTCACCACGCAGAAGAACCACGCTGCTGTGCCCAGAAATTGGAGCTTCGGCAAACGCATCGCGAGCAGGTAGACAATCATCACCGGCCCGGCGGCGTTGGCCACGAGCGTCGTGAAACCGGCGAGCAGGCCGGCGAGCGGGGCGAGCCATTCCGGCGGCGTCGGCGCCGGCCCCTCGGCCGTGGCCGCCCGCCGGCGCGAGTCCAAATGCCCTGCCACCATCGCCACCAACAAGGCGCCGATCAGCAGCCGGGCCTGCGCATCATCCAACCGGCCCAGCATGAACCAGCCCACGAACAGCCCCGCCGCCGTCCACGGCATCAGGCGCCGCAACTGACCCCAGTCCGCATGCCGGTGGAACATCCGGAGGCCAACCAGATCGCCGGCAATGAGCAGCGGCAGCACGAAACCGCTCGCGGCCTTCGCAGGCAGCACGTTGGCCGCCACCGCCGCGACGAGAATCCCGAGACCAGCCACCCCACCCTTCGAAAGACCGATCAGCAGCGCCGCCAGCGCCAGCCCCGCCCATTGCCCGGTGGAGAGATCCATCATGCGTGTACCTCAGCAGTGAACGTGCCGTGCTCCACCCGGAAAACCCGGCAACCCGCGGGCACCCCCGACGGCACTGCAGTGCCGGTCGCCAGGACCTGTGTGCCGGGCGCGATCGCCGACCAGAAACGTTGCCGACGCCCCTCGTCCAGTTCCCCCAATACGTCGTCGGCCAGCACCACCGGCCGCATGCCCGAGCGCTCCCGGAAATACCCGAGCTGCGCCAACCGCAGCGCCAGCACGAGGCTGCGCTGCTGGCCCTCGGAGCCAAAATCGCGACTCGAACGCCCGTCGAGGGTGAGGTCGATGTCGTCGCGGTGCGGCCCTCGCGAAGTCGATTTCAGAATCAGGTCGCGCTCGCGGTTGGCGGCGAACAGGGCCGCCAGCGTCGCCTCGTCGCCCTCGGCCACATCGGACTCATAGACGAGCGCCGCGGTTTCCTGGCCGGGGGCGATCGCGGCATAGCCCGCACTGAGGCGCTCGCCGAGCGCGGCGACGCCCGCGATCCGTGCCCGAATCACGGCGACACCGGCCGCCGCCAACGGCTGCTCGAACGCCGCCAACTGCGCCGCATCGGCCCGCTCCTTGAGCAGACGGTTTCGGCCGTCCAACGCGCGGTGGTAGCGCTGCAGCACGTCGAGATACGCGCCGTCCATCGCCGCGAGCACGAGGTCGAGCCAGCGGCGCCGCGCCGCCGGGCTGCCGCGGACGAACTGGTTGTCCTGCGAGGAAAAAAGCACGGTCGGGAAACGCCCGAGGAAGTCCGCGAAGCGCGCCACCGGGGTGCCGTCGACCGCCACCTCCTTGCCGTCGGGCCGCAGGCGGAGCGTCACGGTCGTCGGCCCGTCGCGCTCGTGGTCGAGGTCGAACCGCAGCGCCGCCTCGGGCTGGCCGTGCGCGATGAGCAGGCGGTTGTCGCCCTGACGGAACGAGCGCAGCGCCGTGAGCAGACCGGCGGCCTCGAGCAGGTTGGTCTTCCCCTGCGCGTTGGCGCCGACGAACACCGCGCCCGCCTCCGGCACCGCCAGCTCCGCCCAGGCGATGTTGCGGAAGTGCTGGAGCGCGAGGCCGCGGAGATGCATTGGGCCGCGATTGGACCCGCCGCCCCGCCCCCACGCAAGCCGGCGCTGACGGCCCGTGCGCCGGCTCGACACGGGGCGGTTTGTCGAGTCCCCTCCTCCCACCTTCCTCATCCCATGAGCCAAGCCCCTGCCTCCCGCTCCGCCGGCAAGATGATCGGCGACTACTTCCGCGATTTCGGTGTGCTGCGCGAGACGCGCCGCGAGTTCTGGGGTATCCAGATCGTCAACCTCCTGGACTGCACCTTCTACTTCGCGATGCTCACGATCGCCTCGCTCTTCCTTTCGCAGGACCTGGGGATGAGCGACAAACACGCCGGCTACACGATCGCGGTGTTCACCTCGGCCACCACGATCCTGCTCACCTTCTCAGGCATGGCGACCGACTGGCTCGGCATCCGCAAGTCACTGCGGGTTTCCATGGGCTCGCTGCTCGTGCTGCGCGCCAGCGTGCTCGCGGTCGGACTGATGCCGGGACTGCCCCACCGCGGCCTGATCGCCGCCGTGCTGCTCGTGTTGATGGCGCCGTTCATGGCCGCCATCCAGACCGTCTTCCAGTCGGCGACCCAACGCTTCACCAACAAGCGCTCCCGTAGTGCCGGCTTCAATCTCTGGTACCTCTTCATGAACATCGGTGCCGCCGCGGGGGGCGCGTCCATCGACATCGTCCGCCTCCAGCTCAAGGTCGCCAACGTCCACATCTTCACCATGGGTGTCGTGCTGGCCGCGCTCTGCTGGGTCGTGGCCGAACTGATGGTGCGGCGCGAAGAACAACTGCACGGCACCGCCGAGGACGCGGAGAGCGCCGCGGAACAACCGGTGCGCAAACGCCCGCTGGAGATCGCCAAAGACGTCGTGCGCGAGCCCGCCTTCTTCCGCCTGATCGTGCTCATCGCCCTGGTGCTCGGCGTGCGCGCCGTCTACGCCTACCTCTATCTGCTGATGCCGAAGTACTGGGAACGCACGATCGGGCCCGACGCCGCCATCGGCGTGCTCAACATGATCAACCCGATCGGCATCGTCGTCGGCCTGATCCTGTTCATCCCGCTCGCGAACAAGTTCCGCGTCTTCAACATGCTCGTGTACGGCTCGATGATCTCGGCCCTCGCGCTCTTCCCGATGGCATTGCCGTGGCAGTGGTACGGGATGGGCATCGCGAACGCGCACTATGCGATGGCGGCCCTCTGCATGATTCTCATCACCATCGGCGAAGTGCTGTGGTCGCCCAAGCTCTACGAATACACCGCCGCGATCGCGCCCAAGGGCCAGGAGGGCACCTACCTCGGATTGTCGATGATTCCGTGGTTCGCGGCCAAGACCATGGTCAGCGCCCTCTCCGGCCACTTCCTCGAACGCTGGTCGCCGGAAAAAGTCACCGTCGACGGCGCCGCGATGCCGCTTCAACAGGCGCTGATCGAGAACCGCGTGCCCTACCTGCAGACCCCGTCGGCGATGTGGCTCTGGCTGGGCCTGTACGCGCTGGTCGGGTGTTTCATCGCCCTGCTGCTGCGCAATTGGCTCACCAAGGGCGCAAAGGTGTAGTCCGGGCAAATCCCCCAGCCCTCCGCTGGTGGGTTCGCCTTTCCCCTTAACCGCCATCGGTTTGGGCCGTTACACAGGGCAGGCCGCTCCCACCGTGCCCTCGCCACTCGCCAACCAGACCGTCGCCCGCATCCAACAAGCGCTCCGTTCCAACGAAGCGGCGAGCCTGCCTGAGGTCATCAAGCTCATCGAGGAGCTCTCCCACCGCGCGTTCTCCATCTCCGTCCAGGAACTCGCCGACCTCATCAGCCGCGACACCATGGTCACCGCCAAGGTGATCCAAGCCGCGAATACTTTCGGCTACAACCCCTTCGGCCACCAGGTCACCACCGTCACGCAGGCCATCCAGGTCGTCGGCTTCAACAAGATCCGCAATCTCGCCCTCTCGATGCTCCTCATCGAGAAGGCGCTCCATGGCGGCCAGCCCGAAGCCCTGCGCGAATCCGCCGCCCTCGCCCTCTGCAGCGGCCTCTTCGCCCAGGCCCTCACCTCCATCCATCCCGAACAGGATTCCGAGCAGGCCTTCGTCTTCGCCTGCCTCCGCCACTACGGCCGCCTCCTGCTCACCACCTTCCTCGTCGACGACTTCCGCCAGGTCCACCAGCGCCCCGTCGACGAAACCGAGGCCGACGCCTGCCGCCGCGTCTTCGGCATCACCCCGCTCGAACTCACCCACCGGCTCTTCGAGGACTCGCGTTTGCCGCGCACCATCCTGCGCTGTCTCCAGGATGTGCCGGTCAACCAACTCACGCAGGCGGCCGCCTCGCCCGAGGAACGCCTCACCGCGATCACCCATTTCGCCGCCCAGCTCGGCGAGATCGTTGTGTCGTCGCGCGTGGGTGCCGCCGGTTTCGCCGACGAGGCGGAGAAGGTCCGCCATCTCTTCGGCCAGAAACTCGAGCTCACCCCGGATGCAATCGGCATCCTGATGAAGGTCGTCGACCAGAACCTGCGCAACTTCACCCGCACCTATGGGGCGAAGGCCGTCGCGGCCGGAGTGATTCAGCGCATCTCCGAGCGCGCGCTCCAGAGCGAGCCGCTCCCCGTCTTCCCCGATTCGCCGTCGGCACCCGCCGCCGCGGCCCCAACGCCGCACCCCGCACCCGAGCACACGCCCGCCGTGGCCCCTCCAACGGCCCCGCCCCCACCCGACGGCGTCGCGATTCTCACCGAGTGCCTGCTCCAGCTCACCGAATTCACCACCGCCGCCGTCATCGACGTCCCCGCAATGGAACTCGCGGCGCTCTCCGCCATGCGCCGCGCCCTCGATCTGCGCGACTGCGTCCTGTTCCAGCGCGACGGCACGGGGAGCACATTCTCCGCTCAATCAGGCCACGGTGCGTTGCTCGACCTCGTGCGCGGTCGCCCCGTGATCAGTACCGAGCGACGCGATGTCTTCAGCATCAGCCTCACCCGCCGCGAGGACGTCCTGATCCGCGACACGTCCGACCCGAAGATCCGGCCGTTCCTGCCCGAGTGGCTGCTTGGCGCCGGCGCGATCACCGGCTTCATCCTGCTGCCGTTGATCAACACTACCGGAGCCATCGCGCTCGTGGTCGGCACCCGCAGTGGAGCGCAGATGCTGCAGCCGAGCGTCCGCGAACTCCAATTGCTCAAGGCGCTGCGCCAGCATCTCGTCGCCGCCCGCCGCCTCGCCGCCGTGAAGGGCTGAAGCACGCGAGCCCCGGGAACACCGTTCGCCGCAGCGTCGTGAAAGTGGCGGAGAGGGTGGGATTCGAACCCACGGTACCCTCACGGGCACGCCTGATTTCGAGTCAGGTACAATAGACCACTCTGCCACCTCTCCGTGTGCGAGCGCGGGAAGTTGGGGAATGCTCCGCCAAAACGAAAGCCGAAAGTTTCAAGTCCCGCGCGCGGTACCGCGCCCCCGGCCGGTCCCGGCCCACAGCCCGCCTACTGTCATTGGACCTTGGGCATCCGCTGCGGCCGCGCCCTTCGCTCCGCCTCCTGCATTGACCGGCGGTGGTGTCGGCGATTTCATCCCTGCTCATGGATAATTCGCCCGCCTGCACCGGAGTGAAATACAAACGCGTCGTCCTCAAGCTCAGCGGAGAGGTCCTCCGCGGCAAGAAGGCCGGCGGCGACCCGATCGATGCCGATGTCCTTGAGCAGATCTGCCTTCAGGTGAAGGAAGTCCACGAGATGGGCGTCCAGGTCTGCGTTGTGATCGGCGGCGGCAACATCTTCCGCGGCCTGCAGGGCGAGAAGCGTGGGGTTGATCGCACCACCGGCGACTACATGGGCATGCTCGCCACCGTCATCAACGGCCTGGCCATCATGGATTGCCTCGAGGGCCTCGGCGTGAAGGTCCGCGTCCAGAGTTCCATTCCGATGAACCAGGTCGCCGAGCCGTTCATCCTGCGCCGCGCCACCCGCCACCTCGAGAAGGGCCGCGTCGTCGTCTTCGTCGCGGGCACCGGCAATCCCTACTTCTCCACCGACACCTCCGCCGCCCTGCGCGCCAGCGAGGTCGGTGCCGACATTGTGATGAAGGCCACCAAGGTCGACGGCATCTACGACAAGGACCCGATGAAGTTCCCCGACGCCGTGCGCTACGACGAGATCAAGTACGTCGACGCCCTGCGCCAGCGCCTCAACGTCATGGACGCCACCGCGTTTTCCCTCTGTCAGGAAAACAACATCCCGATCCTCGTGTTCAACCTCAACGACCCCGGCGCCATCCGCCGCGCGCTCATGGGCGAGAAGGTCGGCACCCTCGTCCGCGCCTGAAAGGACCGGGTATTGGGTTGCGAGTAGAACTGGCCCCACTCCTCCCCTCCGAATTCAAAGTTCAAAGTCCTCTGTTGAACGTTCAAAGCCCCTTATCCGCCCTCCGCCTCTTCGACCTCAATTTTTCACTTCAACTCCCCTCTCGCCCCCTAGCCTCTAACCTCATCCGCATATGGCCGATCATCCGCTCACCAAAGACTGCATCGCGAAGATGCAGAAGAACCTCGATCACACCCTGCACGAATTCTCCGGTATCCACACCGGCAAGGCCAATCCCTCCATGGTCGAGAGCATCATGGTCGAAGCCTACGGCAGCCCCATGCGCCTCAAGGAGTGCGCCGCCATCCACACGCCGGACCCGCGCATGATCCTCGTGCAGCCGTGGGACAAGTCGCTGCTCCGGGCCATCGAGAAAGCCATCCAGATGGCCAACATCGGCATCAACCCCGTTGTCGACGGCCCGGCGGTCCGCCTCCCGCTCCCGGAGATGAGCAAGGAGCGCCGCCTCGATCTCACCAAGGTCGCCCACCGCCTCGCCGAGGAAGGCCGCGTCGCCATTCGCAACACCCGCCGCGACGGCGTCGACGCCGTGAAGAAGGCGCTGAAGGACGGCAAGATCTCCGAGGACGACGCCAAGAAGCTCGAGAAGGACATCCAGACCGTCACCGACCGCCTCATCAAAGAAATCGGCGACCACCTCGCCAAGAAGGAGCAGGAGTTGCTGAAGGTCTGAGCGAAACCGGAAAGCGGAGACCGGAAGGCGGAAACGACAGGACACCAATCCGCCTCGGCGCCCAATCGGGCCTGACCTCGGTCAGGCCTTTTCGGTATTCGAGCCCTCAATCGTGATCGCGAAACCTATGCAGCTTCGGTGTTTGGTCGTCACCCTATGTGCCGCCATTCTCGCCTCAGGCTGCTCTACGACTGTTGAATCCCGATCGCCTGTAACGAGCGGTCCTTTGCCGAGGCTTGTCTCAACGCAGACCAGTCATGTCGAAAAGTGCAGTGGGAAGATCGTAGAGGTATTCCCGCCCGGCTTCTTTGACGATGAGGCGTCGCCAACCCGCCCCGGGGATAAAGGCGGCGTTGAGATTCTGCTGTCGGCCCCCGCAAATCTTGCCGGAACCAAGGTCGTCCTGCCGTTCAGTTGGCAAGCACCGGATTCTTTCGTCGCGGAATTCCGGAAGGGACGATCAGTGACATTCTACCGAGAAACGAGCTCGCTCATCGAATACAGATACCTCGGCAAAGAAGACGTCGTAGGCTTCGAGTTCACAGACTAGCACAAAGACGCGAACACCGTTTTCCGCCTTCCGCTTTCCACCGCCTCCGTTCTTCATTCTGCCTTCTCCGTTCTGCCTTAGCTCCCGCGCCTCCATGCCCTCCTCCCACCTCTCCCGCCCGCCGCGTCGTGTCGTCGTCAAGCTTGGCACCGGTGTCATCACCTCCGGCATCGGCCAGCTCAACGAGCCGCGGCTTGCCGCGCTCGCCGCGCAGATCACCGCACTCCGTGCGCAAGGCTCCGAGGTCATCGTTGTTTCCTCCGGTGCGGTGGGCCTCGGCATGGGCCGCCTCCAGCTTGAGAAGAAGCCCAAGGTCATCTCCAAGAAACAGGCCTGCGCCGCCGTCGGCCAGAGCCTGCTCATGCAGACCTGGCAACGCGCCTTCGACCCGCACCAACTCACCGTCGCCCAGGTGCTGCTCACGCATGAGGACCTGCGGGTGCGCGACCGCCATCTCGGCGTGAAGGAAACCCTCCGCCAGCTCGTCGCCTACGGCACGATCCCGGTCATCAACGAGAACGACACCGTGAGCGCCGCCGAGATCAAGGTGGGCGACAACGACACGCTCTCCGCCATGGTCGCCAGCCTCGTCGAGGCCGACTACCTCGTCATCCTTTCCACCGCGCCCGGCCTGATCGACCTGAAGGGCACCGGCCAGATCCTGCCTGTCGTCGAAAAGATCACACCGGCGATCGAGGCCATGGCCGGCGGCACCACGAGCGAGACCGCCACCGGCGGCATGATCACCAAGATCACCGCCGCCAAGCTCGCCACGCGCTCCGGCTGCGGCGTGTTCATCGCCAGCGGCGCCGAGCCCGACATCCTCCCCCGCCTCTTCTCCGGTCGCGGCCCGGGCACGTTCTTCGTCCCCAGCGGCCTGCCGCTCGAGTCCCGCAAGCTCTGGCTCGCGTATTTCCAGCGCCCGCACGGCACGATCCACGTCAACACCTGCGCCGTGCCCGTCCTGCGCGAGAAAGGCAGCAGCCTGCTCGCCGTCGGCGTGACGGGCGCCAGCGGCACCTTCACGGCCGGCGAGGTGGTGAACATCGCCGGACCCGACGGCACGCTCATCGCCCGCGGCGAGGCCGCCTACGGCAGCCACCAGATCACGTCGCTGGCCGGCAAGCACAGCGACGAAGTCCGCGCCCTCTTCCCCAGCCGCAAGCACCTCGAGGTCGTCCACCGCAACGACCTTGTCCTCCTGTAGCGGAGGCGCTCCGTCTCCCACCTCCGCGGCTGGCCCGCGCCTGAGCCCGCCCAGCGACTCCCGGGGCGCCGCCGTTTTCCGCCTCGCGCCGCAGTTCTCCTCGCGTCTACTTCCGCGCATGTTCTCCGCCGATCGCTGTTCCGCCGTCCTCGCCGCCATCCGCGAACGTTCTCCGCTGGTCCACAACATCACGAACTACGTCGTGATGAACAACACGGCCAACGCCCTTCTCGCCCTCGGCGCCGCGCCGGCCATGGTGCACGCGCCGGAGGAGGTCGAGGAGTTCGTCGCCCTCTCGCAGGCGCTCGTCGTGAACATCGGCACACTCTCCACGCCGTGGATCGTCTCGATGGAGCGCGCGGCCAGTGTCGCCGCGGCGCGCGGCACACCGTGGGTCCTCGACCCGGTCGGGGCCGGCGCCACCGCCTTGCGCACGAACACCGCGGTCGCCCTCGCCCACCTCCGGCCCGCCTGTATCCGCGGCAACGCCTCCGAGATCCTCGTCCTCGCCGGCGCCACCACCGAAAAGACGCGCGGCGTCGACTCGACCCGCAGCTCCGCCGACGCGCTCGCCCCGGCGCGGGAGCTCGCCGGCACCACCGGCGCCATCGTCGCCGTGACCGGCCCGGTCGACTACGTGACCGACGGGCGCCAGTGCGTCGGGCTCGGCAACGGCCACCCGCTCATGGCCCGCGTCACCGGACTGGGCTGTACCGCCACCGCGCTGGTCGGTGCCGCCCTCGCGGTCGAGCCCGATCGTTTCATCGCCGTGGCCGCGGGCCTGTCATTTCTCGCCATCGCGGGCGAGATCGCCGCCGAAAAGAGCCCCGGCCCGGGCTCGCTCCAGCTCCACCTGCTCGACGCCCTGCACCAGCTCGACGCCGCCACGATCGCCCGCCGGCTGAAGATCGTCGGCTGAGGCGCCGTTTCGCTGCGGCGGGTTCCGAGGGCTCCACTCGGAACCGACAGAACATAACGAAGCGAACGAAGGCCGGACCGACTGAAGATCGGATTGCGGGGCGCGGCGGAGTATCCAAGACTGCCGGCGCCGATGGGAACCGAACTCACAGAGCTGCAGGCGCTGCTGGTGCTCAATGCGCTGCCCAACATCGGGCCCATCACCACCAACCGCCTGCTCGAGACCCTCGGCGGCGATCCCCGCCGCATCTTCGCCTCCGACGCGCGAACCCTCCAAGCCGTGCGCGGCGTCGGCCCGGTGATCGCCGACACGCTTGTCGGCTGGCGCGACCATTTCGACCTCGCCCGCGAGGAGGACCGGCTCGCGAAGGCCCGCGCCGAGTTCATCACCGCCCGCGACCCCCGCTACCCGACCGCCCTGCGCGAGATCCACGACCCGCCGATCGGTCTGTACCAGAAGGGCGTTTACCGCTGGGACCGTCCCGGCGTGGCGATCGTGGGCAGCCGGCGCACCACCCTCTACGGCCAGACCGTTGCGAAACGCTTCGCCGGCGAGCTCGCCCGCGCCGGTTTCTGCGTCGTGAGCGGCCTGGCCCGCGGCATCGACACCGCGGCGCACGAGGGCGCGCTCGAGGCGGGCGGTGCCACGGCGGCCGTGCTCGGCACGGGCATCGACCTTGTGTACCCGCCGGAAAACCTCGATCTCTACCGCCGGGTCGAGGCCGGCGGCGCGATCCTCAGCGAGTTTCCCTTCGGCCGGCGCGCCGACCGCCAAAGCTTCGCGATGCGCAACCGCATCGTCTCCGGCCTCTGCGCCGCGATCGTGGTGGTTGAGAGCGATGTCGACGGCGGCTCGATGATCACCGCGAAATTTGCCGGCGAGCAGGGCCGCCATGTCTTTGCCGTGCCCGGCCGGATCGACCAGCCGACCAGCGCCGGTTGCCACCAGCTCATCCGCGACGGCGCCGTGTTGTGCACGAGCGTCGACGACATCCTGGCCGATCTGCAGGCCCTGCCCGGGCTGCATCCGGCCGCGGTGCGCAGCCGCGAAAGCGCGCGTGCCGCCGCGCCGCCCCTCACCACCGAGGAGGGCTCCATCATGGCCGCCTTCGCCGGCGGCGAAATCCTCACGCTGGATGCGTTGCTCGAAAAGACCGGACTACCCTACGCCGCGCTCGCCCCCACGCTGCTGCTGCTCGAGCTCAAGAAACTCGTGGCGAAGCGCCTCGACGGCACCTACGAGGCGCGAAGCTGACGGGGATGGAGCGCAGCGAGGGAGGGTTTTCGCCGTCCTTGCAAATGGCGCCACGAACAGCGCGGAAGCCGCCCGCGGAGTGCTCCGCCCGATAACAAAACAGCCCGGCGCACGGCCGGGCTGTAGGGGAATCGTGGCGATGCGCCGTTCACCTCACTTGACGGCAACCTCCGGGTCGCGCTGGCCGATGGCGGCGCGGAGCTGCGCGATGGCGACGTTGTAGGCGAAAAGCGATTGCACCTGGTTGTTGCCGGCGTCGGTCAGGGCGACCTGGGCCTGGAGCACATCGAGCTGCGTGGCGGCGCCGACATCGAACCGGGCGCGGGAGAGACGGAGCGCCTCGTTGGCCTGCTCGACGACCTTGTTGGAGGCCGTGACGAGCTCGACCGCCTGCTGCCAGGAGGCGAAGGCGCGGCGCACCTCGACGTCGATCGAGAGCTCCTGCTCCTGCAACACGAGGCGGGCCTGCTCGGCCTGCGACTTCGCGCTGCGGATCCGGCCGGCCGTGGCCCGACCGTCGAACACAGCCCACTGGGACTGCAGGCCGACCGCCCAGCCATCGTAGCTGCTCTGACCGGTGAGGGAGTGCGGCGAAACACCGTTGCCGACCATCTGCCAGCCGGCCGTGGCGGCGAGCGTGGGGCGATAGCCGGCCCGGGCGGCGCGGACGCCCGCCTGGGACGCCTCGGCTCCGTACTTGAGGGCCTGGAGTTCGGGGCGCTGCCGGTGCGCGAGATCGAGACACTGGACCAGATCAAACTGTTCGTCGCCGAACGTGAGCTGGCCGATGAATTCCGGGACCTTGGTGAGATCGGTGCTGCCGCGATTGGTGTAGCCGAGCAACTGGCGCAGCTCCTCGATGGCGATGCGGAGATCGTTGCGCGCGGTGATCAGCGGCGGGCGTCCGTTGGCGAGCGCGACCTCGGCCCGGAGCACGTCGAACTGGGCGCCCGCGCCGGCCTCATAGCGGTTGCGGGCGTTCTTGAGCTCCTCCTCGAGCAGCGAGAGCGCCTGCTCGCGGACCTTGATCGTATCCACAGCCCGGAGAACATTGTAGTAGCCGGTGCGCACGCCCACGAGCACCTGGTTGATCGTGGCCTCGAGCTGGTAGACGGCGGCATCGCGGACCGAGCGCGCCGCGGAGGCGTTGGCCGAGACCGCGCCACCGGCGTAGAGCGTCTGCTGGACGCCGGCGGAGCCGCTCCAGCTCTCGGTGTCCCGACCGAGGGCGATCTGGTCGGACACCCGCGAATAGCCGGCCTGCACGGTGGCCTTGGGCAGGTAGCCGGCGCGGGCGGTCGTGAGCTGGCCCTGCGTCTGATTCACGCGCTCGCGGGCTTCGCGGATGGTGAAGTTGTTCTCGAGCGCGAAACGCAGTGCGTTGGGCAGATCGAGCCGGTCGGGCACCGGCTGGGCGGGATCGGGTGCGCCGACAAGGGCCGTGGCCGAAGCGGCGAGGAAGAGGAGCGTACGGAGCGATTTCATATCCAGAGGGGAAGTTACTTGGCGGGAGCCGGCGCATGGGCGTCGGCATGGGCGAACTGGGAGGCGACCTTGGCCAGCTGGGCCTTGTGATCCTTGGCGAGCAGCATGTAGAGGCAAGGCACGACGAAGAGGGTGAAGAACGTGCCGATGGTCAGACCGGTGCACAGCACCAGGCCGATGCTGTTACGCGCGGCGGCGCCGGGACCGGAGACGAAGCACAACGGCAAGTGACCGCAGACGGTGGCCGCGGTGGTCATCATGACCGCGCGGAGACGCAGGCTGGCACCGGCCTTGACGGCCTCGAGCTTCGAGAGCCCGGCTTCCTGCTGCTTGTTCGCGAACTCCACGATGAGGATGCCGTTCTTGGCGATGAGGCCGACCAGCGTGATGAGCCCGATCTGCGAGTAGATGTTGAGCGAGGTCGTCCAGCCGTCGGTCCACCAGGGAATCTGCGGGTTCATCATCTTCATGAAGGTGAAGAGGAGCGCGCCGAACATCGCCAGCGGCACGGAGCCGAAGAGGATGATCAGCGGGTCGCGGAAGCTGTTGAACTGCGCCGCGAGCACCAGGAAGATCAGGATGAGCGCGAGCAACATCGACGGCAGGAACTTGTTGCCCTCGACCTTGAGCTGCCGGGACTGGTCCTTGTAGTCGACGATGTACCCCTTCGGCAGGATCTCCTTCGCGCGCTTCTCAAACTTGTCGAGCACGCCGCCCAAGTCGCCCTTCGGGAAACCGCTCAAGGTGACGGAGTTCATCTGGTTGAACCGGGCGAGCTGGCGGGGCTCGGCCGTGTTCTTGATCGTGGCGAAGGTGCTCACCGGGATGAGCTGGCCGGCGCTGCCGGAGACGTAGATGTCCTCGAGTTGGTCGGCGTTGAGGCGGCCGGTGCGCTCGATCTGCGGGATGACCTTGTAGCTGCGGCCCGCGATGCTGAAGCGGTTCACGAAGCCGCCGCCCACCATCGAGCCGATGTCGGCGCCGACGGACTGGAGGTTGAGGCCGAGCGAGGCGATCTTGTCGCGGTCGAGCACGAGCTGCGACTGCGGCTGGTCGATCTTCAGGTCAATCAGCGGTGGGAACGGCCAGAGGCCGTCCTTGAACGTGACCATCGCCAGCTGCTGGGCGTAGTTGAGCAACTCCTGCTCGCTGGCGGTCGACGCGATGACGATCGAGGCCGGGAAGATGCCACCGCCGCCGGGCAGCGCCGCCGGCAGGCCGGCGTTGACGCGCACGCCGGGGATCTGGGCGTACTTCTCCGTGACCTCGGGCAGGATCACGAAGATCTTCCGCTCGCGCTGGCTCCACGGCTTGGTGACCAAGCCCATGATGCCGCCGTTGGCGAAGGTGATCTGGAACGCGTAGGCGTACTCCGGCGTGGTATTGATCACGTC
>JAHFTC010000076.1 GCA_023269585.1 Opitutaceae bacterium | reverse complement strand
CGCCCCGCGCCGCCCAACGTCTCCAGAATCCGCCCGCAAGCCCCGCCCGATGCTCTACTACGCCCACACTGCCGAAGACCCGGAAGGAAATCGCCTTCCCGAGAGCTCGGGCCAGTGGCAGCTCCTCGCCACACACCTGCGCAACGTCGCCGAGCTGGCCGCCGGTTTCGCCGCCCCCTTCGGCGCCGCCGAGGAAGCCCGCCTCGCCGGCCTACTGCACGATCTGGGAAAGTACCGAGCAGAGTTCCAATCCTATCTCCGAGGCGAACGATCAAGCAGCGCCGAGACCCAACACGCCATCTTCGGAGCCGCGTGGGCAGCTGACTCCAATCGCGCACAGCTTTTCGCCTCCAAGCTGGCCATCGCCGGGCACCACGCTGGCCTGCATGACCACGCCGACCTCGAAGGCATGTTCACAAAGGCTGGGCTGGGGATTCCTCAATGCATCCATCCCCTCATCGCGAAACTTGAGGCCGCGCTCGGACCGCTTCCCGCCCCGCCGGCACCGCCGGCTTGGGTCCATGACGAGTACTCCGCTGAATTCTACGCACGGCTCATCTTCTCCTGCATCGTCGACGCTGATCGACTCGACACAGCGCACTGGCCGGACTCCCCGCCCTCCGACGCGCCTCTCGACTGCGCGACCCTTTTGGCCGCCGTCCATGCCGAACGCGCCCGCAAGTCGGCGGCCAATCCCGACAGTCCGCTAGCCCCACTGCGAAACCGCATCTTCGACACCGCGCTCGAACGCGCCGCCCTTCCCCCCGGGTTTTTTTCCCTCACAGTGCCCACCGGCGGCGGAAAGACCCTCGCCTCGATGGCCTTCGCCCTCGCCCACGCCCGTCCTCACGGCCTACGCCGCGTCATCGTCGTGATCCCCTATCTCTCGATCATCGAACAGAACGCCGCCGAGTACCGGCGCATCTTCGGCACCGATGTCGTTCTCGAAAACCACTCAGGAGTCCGCCCCGCCTACGATTCCACCGAGGAGGAGAAGTCACGCCTTGAACTCATCGCGGAGAACTGGGACGCGCCGGTCATCGTGACGACCTCCGTTCAGTTTCTCGAGTCCCTCTTCGCCTCAAGTCCTTCGCGCTGCCGCAAGCTCCACCGAATCCCGAAATCCGTCGTGATCTTCGACGAGGTGCAAACCCTGCCCGCCCATCTGCTCGCGCCCACGTTCAACGCGCTTCGCGAGTTGGCCAAAAACTACGGCACCAGCTTCGTCTTCAGCTCAGCCACGCAGCCGGCCTTCCGCCGTTGTTCTTCGCTGCCCGATGGCTTTTTGCCCGATGAACTTCGCGAAATCGCCCCAGCGCCTGACGAGCTCTTCCGAAAACTCCGTCGCGTCTCCTATCAGCTTCCAGCCAGCGGCGTTTCCCTCGACTGGCCAACGCTCGCAACCCAACTCTCCGCCGCGCCGCAGGTTTTGTGCGTCGTCAACCTCACGCGCCACGCCATGGAACTGTGGACGCAACTCAGCCGCAGTCTCCCGCGCGACGAGGCGCCCATCCACCTATCCTCAGCAATGTGCGCCGAGCACCGGCTTATGCTCCTCGACCAGATTCGCGCCTGCCTGCGCGAAGGCCGCCCCTGCCGTGTCGTCTCTACTCAACTGATCGAAGCAGGCGTCGACGTGGATTTCCCGGAAGTCTGGCGAGCGCTCGGCCCGCTCGACTCCATCGTACAGGTCGCCGGTCGCTGCAATCGCGAGGGACGTCGCCCTACCGGCACCGTCCACGTCTTCCGTCCTTCCGATCACAAGCTTCCCCGCGGCATCTACAGCGCTGCCGCCGATCAGACTGCGCTCACCCTCACCGCCCTCGGTGACGCCTCCACCGCCGCCGAGCGACTCGCCACCGGCTCCACAATCTTCGCCGGTTACTTCCAGTCGCTCTACGACATTGTGAACACCGACTACGCCCGCCCCGGCGAATCGACGATTCAGGAGGACCGGAAGTTCCTGCGCTATCGCGAAGTCTCCCGCAAAGCCCGTGTCATCGAAGACTCTGGCACGCCCGTCATCGTCGCAGGCGACAACCACGAAGGCAAATGGGCCGCGCCGCTCATCGAAGAGATTCGCACCCGCCAGCTCGCACCGGGGCAGCCGCGTTTCAACCGCGACGACCTGCGCCGCCTCCAACGTTTCATGATCAACGTTCGCTCACACAAGTTCCGGCTGCTCGAAGCGCGCGGACTCATTCGCCCGCTACTCCCCAATCTCGAACTGCATGTGCTCGACCTCGCCTGCTACCACGCGGCGCTCGGCCTCATGCTGGAGAACACCCAACCCGACGACTTTCTCGTATGAACTCACCCAACCTCGTCACGCTCCGCGCCTGGGGCGACTTCGCCTGCTTCACTCGTCCCGAGATGAAGGTGGAGCGCGTCAGCTACCCCGTCATGACGCCCTCCGCCGCACGCGGCATCCTCGAAGCCATCTTCTGGGAGCCGCAGATGTTCTACCTCATCGACTCCATCCGCGTCGTGAAACGCGGCCGCTGGATCTCCATTCGGCGTAACGAGGTCACCAAGGTCGTCAGCCTCGACAACGCGACGACGTGGATGCAGTCGCCCGAAAAAACCAAACCGATCCAGGCCGGCGGCGGCGCGGAGGATGGCACGCAGCGCAACATGCTCGCGCTCCAAGAAGTCGAATACCTGATCACCGCCGAGGTTCGCCTCACCCCACTTGCCCAGCCTCCGCGTGACAACCTCGGGAAGTACCTCCGCGAGATCGAAGGCCGCGCCCGTGCCGGCAAGTGCTTTCACCGCCCCGGCCTCGGCATGCGCGAGTTCGCCGCCGACTTCGAGTGGGTCCCGGAGAGCCCCGATGCCGCCCTCGCCCGTCGTGCAACCGAACTGGGGCAGTCGCCTGTCCGCGGCGAAGAACCGCTCGGTCTCATGCTCTACGACGTCTTTGATCCTCAGGGGCGCGCCGCTGGCTTCCGCTGGCTCACCGAGGACGAACTCACAGCGCAGGCGGCCACGTTCGAGCAAACCCTCACCGGCATGAAGAAGGGAGAGCAAACCAAGCGCCGGAAGGAGTTCGCGATCAGTCGGCTCCGCTCCTCCACCGCACCGCTGAAGCCGCAGCCGCTCTTCTTCGACGCCCGCCTTCGCGACGGCTGTCTCGACTGCCACCCCGAACGCGTTCTCACGCCCAACAACGGAGGAAACTGACCATGCTCCTCAAACACCTCTACGATTTCGCGGTGTCGCGGGATCTGCTCGATGATCCTGCTTTCCGGCGCAACACGCCAGTACGGTGGATTATCCATCTCGACCGCACAGGAAAGCTGATCGGCCAAGGCCCGCAGGAGACGATCGGGCCGCGCAAGAACAAGGGCCACGAATACGACGTCCCAAAAACCACGCGCGCAACCAACTCCGGAACCGTCGCCGACTTTCTGGTCGATGACATCGGCGCGATCTTCTGCCTGTCCGGCGATCCGAGCGAACAGCGCAACGAGCGCGCGGCAGCCAAGCTTGCGGCCAAACACGCTGACTACTGGCAACAGATTCGCGCCGCGCAAAACACCACCGGCGATGAACGTTTCGGCGCATTGCTTGTATTCCACGCATCGCTGGCTGGCGCAGCCCCGCCGTTTCTCCGCCCCGATTCCAAAGGGACCGGCTGGACCGTTACCTCATCGAGTGGCGAGGAGACGGCCCTCGGAAGCGATATGCTGACCTTCGCCGTCGAGACTGTGCTTTTCCGCGACGAACCGATTCGCGACTACTGGCGAAGCGTGCATGTCAAAGAGACCGCCGAAGCGGAGGGCGCGGCGCAGAACGGCACATGCATTGTCACGGGGCAGCCCAACGTCGCGCTCGCGCGGACCCATACACCCATGGTCACTGGCCTTCCCAAGCCGGCCAAGGGAACGGGCGCGGGTATCGTCGGATTCGAAAGCGATGCGTTCCGATCCTACGGCTTTGAAAAGAGCTACAATGCACCGACCTCGATCACCGCTTCGCGCGGCTATCTTCTCGCACTGCAACACCTCGCGCGAAATCAGAACCATTGGCTCCCGCTCGGTCCAGCATGGCTGTGCTTCTGGGCAGTCGAGAGCAAGGATGCCACGGACATCTTTGCACGGCTGTTGCGACAGCCAGATCCGATGACGGTGCGGAGGTTCTTCACGTCGCCCTGGGCCGGACTCGAAAAGCAACCGCCGCCCACCGACCGGTTCATCGCAGCCACGCTGACTGCCGCAGGGCCGCGCATCGTGGTCAAAGCATGGGTTCAGATGCCACTCGTAAGGGCGGCCGAGAACTTCAGGGCGTGGTTTGCCGACCTGAAAATTCACACCGGTCGAGGCGAATCACTCGAACCGCCGAACACCGAAGAAGACGCGTTCCCTCCTCTCGCCGTGAAAAGGCTGGCCGGTTGCACAGCCCCGCTGACCAAAAAAGGGAATCGATTCATCCCGGACGAAGAGAAGCAGCGACCCGACGTGATCGCTCAGCTCTACCGCGCGGCCCTCGAAGGCACCGCGCCGTCGGTCGCCTTGCTCAAGCCAATCCTCGACCAACTCCACTCCCGCCTCCTGCGGGATGAACACTACACCCTCGTCTTCGACGAATCCCGTTTCGCCCTCCTCAAACTCATTCTCAACCGCCAACCGAATCGTCCCATGGAAATCAAACCGTCACTGACTGCCGACACCGACGATGCCGCCTACAACTGCGGCCGTCTCCTCGCCGTCCTCGCCGCCGCGCAGGAAACGGCATTCAACTCCGATCGAAAGAAAGGCGAGGAATGGAAGAAGCCCAACGCAAGTGTGATGGATCGCTACTTCGGTACCGCCAGTGTCTCGCCCGCCAGCGTCTTTCCGCTGCTGCTCCGGCTGAATCGCCATCACCTGAACAAGATCAGCAAATCCGAGCGTTTCGGCGGCCACGAGCGCTTCATTCAGGCGCAAATCGAGAGCGTGCTCGTTCTCTTCAAACCGGAGCAGCCCGGAAAACCACCGGTCTTCCCCCGCACGCTCGACATCCAATCCCAAGGTCGTTTCGCCCTCGGATTCTACCAGCAAACCGCTGCCGACGCTGCGGCACGGCAAGCGAACAAGAAGGACGCCGAACCCGTCGCTTCCGCCTCCTGATCACTCCACCTCTCCAATCTCAAATCCTGAAACACAAAACCATCCTCCCATGAGTTCCTCAATCCTCACCAATCGTCACGATTTCCTCCTCCTCTTCGAAGTCACCAACGGCAACCCCAATGGCGACCCCGACGCCGGCAACCTCCCGCGTCTCGATCCCAACACCAACCGCGGCATGGTCACCGACGTCTGCCTCAAGCGAAAGGTCCGCAACTTCCTCGAACTCTTCGCGCCTGCCCGAGAAGCCGCGACCGCCAACGGTTTCAACATCCTCATCAAACAGGGTGCCGTCATCGAAACCGAGCAGAAGAAAGGTGAACTTGCCGCAGCAGAATCACTCCCCAAAGGGTCCAAAGACCAGCAATCAGAGGCGGCCAAGAATTGGCTCTGTCGCGAATTTTTCGATCTCCGAACGTTCGGCGGAGTAGTATCTACTGGTGACGGTGTGCTCAAAGGCTCGGCCTTCGGTCAGGTACGCGGCCCGGTACAGTTCACTTTTGGCCAGTCGTTTCACGCCATCACACCGTTGGAAGTCACAATCACCCGCTGCGCCGTGACCAAGGAAGACGACGCCAAGAAGGAACGCACGATGGGCAACAAGCACATTGTCCCCTACGCGCTCTACGCCGCCAAGGGCTACGTTTCTCCTGCCTTCGCCGAACGCACCGGATTCACCGACGCCGACCTCGAACTCCTCTTCCAAGCGCTCATCAACATGTTCGAGCACGACCGCTCCGCCGCCCGCGGCGAGATGATCGTGCGCGGTCTCTACGACTTCGAACACGTCGGCACTCAGCATCCCAACAACGCCGATCAGAACAAACGCGAAGCCCGCCTCGGCTGTGCGCACGCTCACCAGCTTATGGAAGGCATCAAGGTCGCCTTGCGTGACGGTAAGACATTCCCCGAGTCGTTCGTCGACTACGCCGTGAACAACACGTGGACCGCCGAGACACTGCCCAAAGGCATCAAGCTCCACCTCCGCCACGACGGCACCACCATCGGCCCGCGCCAAGGCTGACATGTCCACCGCGGAAAACGCTTCCGCCCCCACTGGTCGAGCGCCCGAAATGCTTCCCCTCTCGGCGCTCAACCACTATCTCTACTGCCCTCGGCGTGCGTACCTCATCCACGCCGAGGGCGTTTTCGTCGACAACGAGCACACCATCCTCGGCGACCTCGCCCACGAGCATGTCGACTTCCCCGGCTACGAGCAGCGCGCGGGTTGGACGCTCCTCCGAGCTCTCCCGCTCTTCTCCGATACACTCGGCCTCTCCGGCAAAGCCGACCTCGTCGAAATTCGCTACGCGAATTTCGTAGAGTCCAAGACATCGGACGGAGGGCGGAAACAATCCGATCCCATGGCCGGGGGATCGCAATCCATCGCCGAGGCCCGACCTGTCGAATACAAGAAGGGCCCCAAGCGTCGCTGGTCCAACGACGAGGTCCAGCTCTGCGCCCAAGCGCTCTGTCTGGAGGAGATGCTCGGCCTTACCATCCCCGCCGGCGCGATCTTCCACGCCCAATCCCAGCAGCGTCACGAGATCCACTTCGATGACTCGCTCCGCCAGCAAACACTCTCCGCCCTCGCCGGCCTCCGAACCCTGCTCGCAGCCACCGCGCAGTCACCTGCCAGCGCCGATTCCCGGAAAGACATCCCGCAATCCGAAGTCCGCAATCCGCACTCCGTCCCGCCCCCAGCAGAGTTGAAGCCCCAGTGCGAAGGCTGCTCGTTGCACACCGTCTGCCTGCCCGAGGCCGCCCACCGCCGCGCCGCTCGCCTTTTCGAACCGCGCCAGTATTCGTAGCCCCATGTCCCGGAACACCACCCCGTCCGGAGACCCCACGCTCCCGCCCATCCACACCGTGCGCGGCCGTCGCGTCGTCCTCGATAGCGACTTGGCCGCGCTCTACGGCGTGCCGACCTTCCGCCTGAACGAGGCGGTCAAACGAAACGCCGGTCGCTTTCCCGAGGATTTCCGCTTCCAGCTCACGGCGAAGGAGCTGGCCAACTTGATATCGCAAATTGCGATATCAAGTTCGGATCTACCTCAACAAGAGAGCGTTCTGCCCAACTCATCGCCAATCGCGATGAGTCCCAACCGGCATGGAGGTCTCCGAAAACTCCCCTGGGCCTTCACCGAGCACGGCGCCCTCATGGCAGCCACCGTCCTCAACAGCCCGCGCGCCGTCCAAATGAGCCTCTTCATCGTCCGTGCCTTCGTGCGCCTGCGCGACGAGCTCATGACCAACGCCGTCGTCCTAAAACGCTTGGCTCAAATCGACAAGAAGCTCCTCGAGCACGACCTCGTCCTGCGCGACGTCGTCGAAAAACTCCTCCCGCTCCTCAACGCCCCACCCGAACCCGACCCGCCCAAGCGCCGCATCGGGTTCAATCCAGGCCAAGACTGACCGCCTCTCGCCCCTTCAACCTCAGCTTCCAACTTCAACCCCTCCACCATCCGCCCTCCATCCGACCTCCGTCCGCTGTCCTCTGTCATCCACCATCCGCCTTCCGCACTCCGCCTTCCGTCGTCCGTCATCCGTCCTCCGTCGTCCGCCCTCACTCCGCCTCCGTCACCCGCCACTTTCGCACCTGTCACCTGACACTTCCGACTCTCCGCCGCTCCGCCCTCCGCCCTCCGTCCTCTGTCCTCTGTCCTCTGTCCTCTGTCATCCGCCGTCCGTTCCCCGTTCACCACCCGTGGCCCAGCTCCTCCAGAACACCCTCTACCTCCTCACCCCGAAGCTGTCCGTCCACCGCGACGGCCTCGCCCTGCGCATCGAACAAGATCGCCAGCTCAAGCTCTCGCTACCCATCCATAACTGCGAGTCCGTGTTCGCCTTCGGTGCAGACATCTACGTTTCCCCCGCCGCCATGCGCTTGTGCTGGGAACATGGAGCCGCCGTCTGCTTCTTCACCGACTGGGGCCGCCTCGAGGCCCGCGTCGAAGGCGTGCCGCAAGGTTCCGTCTATCTCCGCTCCGCGCAGCACGCCGCGGCCGCCGACGCCGCCCGCACCGCCGCCCTCGCTCGCAGCTTTATCGCGGGCAAGATCCACAACACCCGCTGGCTCACCGCCCGTACCACCCGAGACACCGACTCCGCCGAAGACCGTGCCCGCCTCGCCAGACTGAGCGACGATCTCGCCGCCGCCATCCGCCAACTCCCTCTGGTCTCTGCGGTCGACGATCTTCGCGGCATCGAGGGCCAAGCCGCCGCACTCCATTTCGCGGAGTTCACTCGCCACCTCCGACCCTCCCTCCGCGAGCGCTTCCCGATGGACGGCCGCAACCGCCGCCCGCCCCGCGACGCCATCAACTGCCTCCTGTCGTTTCTCTACGCCCTCCTGCGCCACGACTGCGTTTCCGCGCTCACCGCCGTCGGCCTCGATCCGTTCGTCGGTTACCTGCATGCGCACCGTTCCGGCCGCGAATCGCTCGCCCTCGACCTCATGGAGGAATTCCGCCCTTGGATGGAGCGCCTCGCACTCACCCTGCTCAACCGCGGTGAACTCAAGCCCGACGATTTCGCCGCCCGCGACGGCGGCGCCGTCGAACTCACCGACAAATCTCGCAAGGCCGCCGTCGCCGCCTACCAACAACTCAAACTCGAGGGAATCAGCCACCCGTTGTTCCAAGAGAAGGTCCGCCACGGCCAACTCCCCTTCATCCAAGCCCGCCTGCTCGCCCGCGCTGTGCGTGAAGGCGGCGACTACACCCCGCACCTCTTCGCCTGAGCGCGACACCCGGTCGTTCCACCCGCTCCCCCAATCCGCTATCGGCAATCCGCAATCGCCAATCCCAAGATGTTCCTGGTCGTCACCTACGATGTCAGCACCCGCGACGAACGCGCCGGCGCGCGCCGCCTCCGTCGGGTCGCCAAAGCCTGCGTCTCTTACGGCACCCGCGTCCAGAAGTCGGTGTTCGAGATGCAACTCGGCCAGAAGGAATGGGTCGAGCTGCGCGCCCGCCTGCTCCAAGAGATCAAGACCGACGAGGATTCGCTGCGGATCTACTTCATCGATCAGTCGACGAAGGACCGCATCGAGCATTACGGCGCCGCCCGGCCCACCAACGTCGTCGAAGACACGCTCGCGCTCTGAACGGTGCGGCGAAGCGATCGCTTCGGCCGCTCCCGGACCCTTTCGCAATCGGCGGCAACTCGCACCCGCAGAGGAACCTGCCGTGCTTCGGGGCGACCATCCGCCCACCTCCCCTTCTCGTTCTTTGACAGTTTCGCAGGAATACTCCAGCAAGCCCTTGGCGCTCATGGCCCCGGCCAGGGCGCCGTCGCCCCGCTCACCCGAGCGGGGCGCGGATTGAAACCTTGTTGGGCATCGCCCATGCTCGGGAGAAGATCGTCGCCCCGCTCACCCGAGCGGGGCGCGGATTGAAACATGGTCGAAACCGCCGCGCTGATTCTGGCAGTCGTCGCCCCGCTCACCCGAGCGGGGCGCGGATTGAAACTCTAGCGTATCCGTTGGAAAATACTTCAGCTCTGTCGCCCCGCTCACCCGAGCGGGGCGCGGATTGAAACGCCATTCCCCACCCTGGCCAACTGGCCAAGCTCGTCGCCCCGCTCACCCGAGCGGGGCGCGGATTGAAACTGCGCAAGAGTAGCAGATTTTCCGCCGGTTCTTGTCGCCCCGCTCACCCGAGCGGGGCGCGGATTGAAACTTCGTCATGCGCCTACTATCGCACCCAAGCGGTTGTCGCCCCGCTCACCCGAGCGGGGCGCGGATTGAAACTCATTGGCTCGGGTGCGGTGCTGTTGCTGGGAGGGTCGCCCCGCTCACCCGAGCGGGGCGCGGATTGAAACTTACCTCGTCAATGGCGATGCCTCCGGACTGGAGTCGCCCCGCTCACCCGAGCGGGGCGCGGATTGAAACAAGCGCCCCGAGAGTGTGCGGACCGCCCGGGGAAGTCGCCCCGCTCACCCGAGCGGGGCGCGGATTGAAACAACGTGAAGATCCACACGGTTGCCTGTCTTGGCTGTCGCCCCGCTCACCCGAGCGGGGCGCGGATTGAAACACAACTGTCTCAAAAGTATTTACGTCTCCAGTACAGTCGCCCCGCTCACCCGAGCGGGGCGCGGATTGAAACACTCAATCCCTCGAGGAGTGGGGCGATGTGAGCCGTCGCCCCGCTCACCCGAGCGGGGCGCGGATTGAAACAACGTCTCCCCATCGCTGGCGAAAGCGTCTTGCGTCGCCCCGCTCACCCGAGCGGGGCGCGGATTGAAACTGCTTGGTGCCAGACGCCGCGTCGCTCGTGGTGGTCGCCCCGCTCACCCGAGCGGGGCGCGGATTGAAACTCCGAATGCCGCCGCGGTCGGCGTCACGCCCGAGGTCGCCCCGCTCACCCGAGCGGGGCGCGGATTGAAACGCCTATTTCGGCGCTTTTGAATTCGACCAGTACCCGTCGCCCCGCTCACCCGAGCGGGGCGCGGATTGAAACTCCGTTGGAGTTCACCCACACACAAGTCGAGGCCCGTCGCCCCGCTCACCCGAGCGGGGCGCGGATTGAAACACGTCAAAGTTGGTGACCGCCCCAACTTCGGCACGTCGCCCCGCTCACCCGAGCGGGGCGCGGATTGAAACCGGCCGGCGCCCCGTGGGGCTGGCGTCCTTCGCCGTCGCCCCGCTCACCCGAGCGGGGCGCGGATTGAAACAATGGCGACACGCTTTCCCTTCCGGAGAACTTCGTCGCCCCGCTCACCCGAGCGGGGCGCGGATTGAAACAATCTGGTCGGATCAGGGCCCCTCGGGGTTGGCCGTCGCCCCGCTCACCCGAGCGGGGCGCGGATTGAAACGTGCGCATCCCCCGGGTGGACCAGTTCAGCTACGGTCGCCCCGCTCACCCGAGCGGGGCGCGGATTGAAACGAGATTGAGCCGGTTGCGCATGAGCGCATAGAGGCGTCGCCCCGCTCACCCGAGCGGGGCGCGGATTGAAACACCGTCGCGCAACTCAACGCCGCAGGAGCGGACGGTCGCCCCGCTCACCCGAGCGGGGCGCGGATTGAAACTTTTGCGCGTGGGCAGTCGACAACGCTCCAGGGGTCGCCCCGCTCACCCGAGCGGGGCGCGGATTGAAACATCTTGAACACGCCGGACTCGCCTTTGCCGAGCGTCGCCCCGCTCACCCGAGCGGGGCGCGGATTGAAACCGACGCTCAGTGATACCCTAGGCGAAACTGAGAGCGTCGCCCCGCTCACCCGAGCGGGGCGCGGATTGAAACGCGATACTCGGGAGACAGCGGTAGCCACTTGGACGTCGCCCCGCTCACCCGAGCGGGGCGCGGATTGAAACGCCGAAGCTGGCGGTGAGTGCTGGCGCTACGCTGGTCGCCCCGCTCACCCGAGCGGGGCGCGGATTGAAACAGCGCAGCCCGAGAGAAGAAGAGCTGAACCAGCCGTCGCCCCGCTCACCCGAGCGGGGCGCGGATTGAAACAACTTGGGGCCGCGCTCAGCCTCACCAGCAAAGACGTCGCCCCGCTCACCCGAGCGGGGCGCGGATTGAAACAGCGCGGATCGGCTCTTGTCGCCGGTCACCTTGAGTCGCCCCGCTCACCCGAGCGGGGCGCGGATTGAAACTGCAAATGTGCTGGGCAGTGAAACGCAAACCCGGTCGCCCCGCTCACCCGAGCGGGGCGCGGATTGAAACGTTCGTTGTTCGTTTTGTTGAGCCTCGGCGTTAGCGTCGCCCCGCTCACCCGAGCGGGGCGCGGATTGAAACGTGCGCAACGATCTGCTTCGGCCGCACGCTGACGTCGCCCCGCTCACCCGAGCGGGGCGCGGATTGAAACGTTATGGCTTGGACACGAGGGTAACTCGTCGCTCGTCGCCCCGCTCACCCGAGCGGGGCGCGGATTGAAACGCCAAGAACTGAACCGAAACCAACTCACCGAACGTGTCGCCCCGCTCACCCGAGCGGGGCGCGGATTGAAACGCCTGCTGGAGTTCGCGCTCAAGTGTGGCGCAATGTCGCCCCGCTCACCCGAGCGGGGCGCGGATTGAAACCTCTTCTGTGGCGACTGGCCCGAGCGCGTAGGAGGGTCGCCCCGCTCACCCGAGCGGGGCGCGGATTGAAACAGCTTCCCGGATTACTGACCCATGAATTGCCCACAGTCGCCCCGCTCACCCGAGCGGGGCGCGGATTGAAACTGCCATCCCGACACGCATCGGCTCCGGTCCGCTCGTCGCCCCGCTCACCCGAGCGGGGCGCGGATTGAAACCAGCCGTTGTTGTGGCCGCTTAGGACACCGGTGGTCGCCCCGCTCACCCGAGCGGGGCGCGGATTGAAACTCGCTCAAGGCGACGATTCGCTACGGCACCGGAGGTCGCCCCGCTCACCCGAGCGGGGCGCGGATTGAAACATTGAATCCCATGTAGCCGAGAGCCTCCGACGATGTCGCCCCGCTCACCCGAGCGGGGCGCGGATTGAAACATTGTTGGCTCAGGAACAGCGAATGCCTACGACAGTCGCCCCGCTCACCCGAGCGGGGCGCGGATTGAAACTGACGAGTGACGAATTCCTCGACATGACGCCCGCGTCGCCCCGCTCACCCGAGCGGGGCGCGGATTGAAACCGGCCTCTGGCGCTGGGATGTCGACGCAGCAGAGTCGCCCCGCTCACCCGAGCGGGGCGCGGATTGAAACGAGCTGTCGGCGTTTTTTGCGGGCGGGTTCGCGGCGTCGCCCCGCTCACCCGAGCGGGGCGCGGATTGAAACCTCGGCTACAAGATTACCGGCAAGGAGAGCACGCCGTCGCCCCGCTCACCCGAGCGGGGCGCGGATTGAAACGCGCAACTCAACGCTGCTGGTGCCGATGCGCGCTGTCGCCCCGCTCACCCGAGCGGGGCGCGGATTGAAACGTGTTCAATTCGATGCGTCCGCGGATCATCGCGCGTCGCCCCGCTCACCCGAGCGGGGCGCGGATTGAAACAATCATCGGCGTGAGTGCCTCGACCAGCGCGTCCGTCGCCCCGCTCACCCGAGCGGGGCGCGGATTGAAACGACATCGAATTTCTGGCCGCGCCCTGACGCTCGGGTCGCCCCGCTCACCCGAGCGGGGCGCGGATTGAAACCTCCCCGGTCTTGAGGCGCTCGATCTCCTCGAGGTCGCCCCGCTCACCCGAGCGGGGCGCGGATTGAAACACCGTCACCTACGCCTTCCGCCTCGCCGGCCCGGCGTCGCCCCGCTCACCCGAGCGGGGCGCGGATTGAAACAATCTTCTCGCTCTGGAATTGGATGGTGGCGGTGGTCGCCCCGCTCACCCGAGCGGGGCGCGGATTGAAACATCGACGCCGCACGCAAGCAGGGAGGTGCCGCGGTCGCCCCGCTCACCCGAGCGGGGCGCGGATTGAAACCAGCTGGCCGGCGGGCGTCATCTTGATCTCGAAGGTCGCCCCGCTCACCCGAGCGGGGCGCGGATTGAAACTTCGGCGTAGTCTGAGATCGTAGATGGGTCGAGTGTCGCCCCGCTCACCCGAGCGGGGCGCGGATTGAAACTCGATGAGGGCGCCGCCCTCGACGCGGAAGTCGGTCGCCCCGCTCACCCGAGCGGGGCGCGGATTGAAACGACCCGGTGCACCATGATCCCAGCCTCGGAGCGGTCGCCCCGCTCACCCGAGCGGGGCGCGGATTGAAACATGCCGCGCAGAGTCCCGGCGACGATTTCGGTGTGTCGCCCCGCTCACCCGAGCGGGGCGCGGATTGAAACGAGATTCTGCACACGGAGCTGGAGGCACTCGTTGGTCGCCCCGCTCACCCGAGCGGGGCGCGGATTGAAACTCCAGAAACGCCTCGCGCCCCTCCCACGCCAGCCGTCGCCCCGCTCACCCGAGCGGGGCGCGGATTGAAACTCCTTCGAGACGAAGGACGCCGAAGCGGTGGCCGGTCGCCCCGCTCACCCGAGCGGGGCGCGGATTGAAACGAGCAGGTGAAGAACCTCGAGGGCCTGCGTGGCAGTCGCCCCGCTCACCCGAGCGGGGCGCGGATTGAAACAGCCGATCGAGCCCGGTGTTCGCCCACATCCACGCGTCGCCCCGCTCACCCGAGCGGGGCGCGGATTGAAACATGTAGATGCCTGGGATCCCCATGTCGTCCACCTGTCGCCCCGCTCACCCGAGCGGGGCGCGGATTGAAACTTGTGGGATAGGGTATGCATCGCACCGCCGCCCGTCGCCCCGCTCACCCGAGCGGGGCGCGGATTGAAACGCGCGTGCCCGCCGCGCCCACCTCTGGCGCAAGGTCGCCCCGCTCACCCGAGCGGGGCGCGGATTGAAACTTTGTGATGGTAGCTGTACCGCCGCACCCATCGAGTCGCCCCGCTCACCCGAGCGGGGCGCGGATTGAAACGACGATCGGCTTCAGCGCTTCCTCGGCCGCCTTCGTCGCCCCGCTCACCCGAGCGGGGCGCGGATTGAAACTGCCGCATGGTCTGGAGCCAGTAGAGCAACAGCTGTCGCCCCGCTCACCCGAGCGGGGCGCGGATTGAAACACTCCTGCGCCCGCCGCCGAGCCCGCCAAGCCCGGGTCGCCCCGCTCACCCGAGCGGGGCGCGGATTGAAACGTCAATCAGCTCGATGACCGCGTCGGCCTTTGAGCGTCGCCCCGCTCACCCGAGCGGGGCGCGGATTGAAACTTCATTGGAGAGAGAGCCACGCCTGCGCCATGCGGTCGCCCCGCTCACCCGAGCGGGGCGCGGATTGAAACAGGAGATCGTCCTCGGTGATGTTGCGGGGGCGGGGTCGCCCCGCTCACCCGAGCGGGGCGCGGATTGAAACCACGAGCGCGGTGCCGGAGCCGAGATTCGAGAGCGTCGCCCCGCTCACCCGAGCGGGGCGCGGATTGAAACACCGACAGCACGCTCGCCGCGATCTTCGCGAAGCTGTCGCCCCGCTCACCCGAGCGGGGCGCGGATTGAAACAACGTCGACGACTCCTTCCTCGTACGCTGGGTGGTCGCCCCGCTCACCCGAGCGGGGCGCGGATTGAAACAGATGGGCGGGCAGGTCAACGGCGTGGTCTACGGCGTCGCCCCGCTCACCCGAGCGGGGCGCGGATTGAAACACTACGGCGCTCATGCAGTCGCTCAGCCAGGTGTGTCGCCCCGCTCACCCGAGCGGGGCGCGGATTGAAACCTCAAGGATGAGGAACTGCGCCGCCTGCGCGAGGTCGCCCCGCTCACCCGAGCGGGGCGCGGATTGAAACAGGATGAGCACCGACGCGCGCGGAACGTCGAGACGTCGCCCCGCTCACCCGAGCGGGGCGCGGATTGAAACCGCGACGGTCACATTCACTGGCAAATCGCAGACCGTCGCCCCGCTCACCCGAGCGGGGCGCGGATTGAAACCGCGTCGCCGAGCTGGAGCAGATCGTCGCCGCCTGTCGCCCCGCTCACCCGAGCGGGGCGCGGATTGAAACTGCTCACCCGCGAAGATCGCCGGACGTACTTCGTGTCGCCCCGCTCACCCGAGCGGGGCGCGGATTGAAACACGGACGTCGTGCGGATCGTGCGACATCTCGACGGGTCGCCCCGCTCACCCGAGCGGGGCGCGGATTGAAACCCGTTCACCCTCGTCAACGCTGCGAATTGCACCGGTCGCCCCGCTCACCCGAGCGGGGCGCGGATTGAAACAACGACGGCAATCCACTGTACGTCACGACGGCAGTGTCGCCCCGCTCACCCGAGCGGGGCGCGGATTGAAACATCATCGGCACCTCCGACATCGCCGAGACGATGGGTCGCCCCGCTCACCCGAGCGGGGCGCGGATTGAAACACCGACACGATTGCGGCCGGCGAATGGGCGGCTGCGTCGCCCCGCTCACCCGAGCGGGGCGCGGATTGAAACCTCACCCTCACCGGCTTGCAGTCGGCAGAGATCGCGTCGCCCCGCTCACCCGAGCGGGGCGCGGATTGAAACACGAGCGCGAGTCTGTGCTCGCCGGGCAGATCAAGGTCGCCCCGCTCACCCGAGCGGGGCGCGGATTGAAACACGGCCCCGTGCCTTCTTCAACAAGCACACCGGCGTCGCCCCGCTCACCCGAGCGGGGCGCGGATTGAAACATTGGACGGAAGCCAAAACCAACATCCGCTGACCAGTCGCCCCGCTCACCCGAGCGGGGCGCGGATTGAAACGCCGCGTGCATCGGGATCAAGGTGGAGGGAAAGCGTCGCCCCGCTCACCCGAGCGGGGCGCGGATTGAAACTACTCACCCGCGAAGATCGCCGGACATACTTCGTGTCGCCCCGCTCACCCGAGCGGGGCGCGGATTGAAACACCGACTACGCGCTGCGCAACCGCAAGCCTGCCGCGTCGCCCCGCTCACCCGAGCGGGGCGCGGATTGAAACATGTGAGCGTGCGCCCACACCACGCGACCAGCGAACGTCGCCCCGCTCACCCGAGCGGGGCGCGGATTGAAACTTTTGCCTCCTGCCTCCCATGCGTAGCATTTCCTGTCGCCCCGCTCACCCGAGCGGGGCGCGGATTGAAACAGTTTGGCAACCAGTCAGGCAAGACCGCGCAGGAGGTCGCCCCGCTCACCCGAGCGGGGCGCGGATTGAAACTGCCGCGCCTGCCCGCACGTCGGCCACGGCACCCGTCGCCCCGCTCACCCGAGCGGGGCGCGGATTGAAACCCTACATCGATTTCGACCACGCGAGCGGAGAAGCGTCGCCCCGCTCACCCGAGCGGGGCGCGGATTGAAACAGATAGCACGATTCCAAGCGCGGCGCGCGCCCGCGTCGCCCCGCTCACCCGAGCGGGGCGCGGATTGAAACCACCGGAACCGTCACAGTAAACGTCGCACTCCCCGTCGCCCCGCTCACCCGAGCGGGGCGCGGATTGAAACATGCGCCTCGGCGGCGGTGCGCTGCCGCAGGCGCGTCGCCCCGCTCACCCGAGCGGGGCGCGGATTGAAACGCGTGGAGACGCGCACCAAGTTGGGCGCACAGCGTCGCCCCGCTCACCCGAGCGGGGCGCGGATTGAAACATGATCACCATCCAACAACCCGGCGGGACCTCCGGTCGCCCCGCTCACCCGAGCGGGGCGCGGATTGAAACAATGCGGCAACCCCGACGCTCACAACGCTGGCGGTCGCCCCGCTCACCCGAGCGGGGCGCGGATTGAAACAATGCTACATTGACGAGCAGGTCGGCAAAAACCGTCGCCCCGCTCACCCGAGCGGGGCGCGGATTGAAACGTCTGGAAAGCGTCCTACCGGGCGGCGGTCGATGTCGCCCCGCTCACCCGAGCGGGGCGCGGATTGAAACGTATCCAGTGCGGCCGACAAGCAGGCCGCGTACAGTCGCCCCGCTCACCCGAGCGGGGCGCGGATTGAAACCCGTAACCCTCACCGGGCGGCGTTGATTCCGCCGGTCGCCCCGCTCACCCGAGCGGGGCGCGGATTGAAACGCGGCGTACAACGTCGCCGGCCTGATCCACGCGGGTCGCCCCGCTCACCCGAGCGGGGCGCGGATTGAAACTCCACCGCCGACATCACCGACCTCGCGGCCGGAACGAAGGGAAGCTTGCGCCACCGGCTCACCTTGCACCGCCGTTTGATCAGCCGTGCTTCCACTCTCCACGGGCCCGAAAAACCCGTTGCCCTGCCCTCCTCGGTTTCTACGTTCGCCGGATGGCAGACCGCACGTCCCCGTCCTCCTGTTCCTGCAACGGCCCGCTCGCCTCGCTGGCGCCCGTCGACTCCTTCCCGCGCCGCCACCTCGGCGCGACCGGCCCCGACCTCGCCGCCCTGCTCGCGCCGCTTGGACAGCCCTCGCTCGACGCCCTGATCGACGCCGCCGTGCCGTCCGCCATCCGCCTCGCCCAGCCGCTCGATCTGCCCGAGGCCGCCACCGAGAGCGAGATGCTCGCCGAGCTGCGCGGCATCGCCGCCAAGAACCAGGTTTTCCGCTCCTTCATCGGCTGCGGCTACTACGACTGCCTCACACCCCCGGTGGTCCAGCGCAACATCCTCGAAAACCCGGGCTGGTACACCGCCTACACGCCCTACCAGGCCGAGATCTCGCAGGGTCGCCTCGAGGGCATGCTCAACTTCCAGACCCTGGTCTGCGACCTCACCGCCCTCGAAATCGCCAACGCCTCCATGCTCGACGAGGGCACCGCCGCCGCCGAGGCCATGAACATGGCGTACTCGGCCAAGGGCTCGCCCGAGCGCAACACGCTCTTCATCGCCGCCGACTGCCACCCGCAGACCATCGCCGTCGTCGCCACCCGCGCCAAGGCCCTCGGCTACGCGATCGAGACCGGCGCCGCCGCGACCTTCGCGCCGGGCGCCAAACACTTCGCCGCGCTCCTCCAGTATCCGGGTACCGAAGGCGACATCCACGACTACGCCCCACTGGTCGAACAACTCCACACCGCCGGCGCCCTCGCGATTGTCGCCACCGATCTGCTCGCGCTCACCCTCCTGCGCGCCCCGGGCGAGTTCGGCGCCGACATCGCCGTCGGCAGCGCGCAACGTTTCGGCGTGCCGCTCGGCTACGGCGGCCCCAGTGCCGGTTTCCTCGCCACCCGCGATGCCTTCAAGCGCCTCATGCCCGGCCGCCTCGTCGGCGTCTCGAAGGACGCCCAGGGCAAGCCCGCCCTGCGCCTCGCACTCGGCACGCGCGAACAGCACATCCGCCGCGAGAAGGCCACGAGCAACATCTGCACCGCGCAGGTGCTGCTCGCCGTGATGGCTTCGATGTACGCCGTCTACCACGGCCCGGCCGGCCTGAGGGAGATCGCGTGCCGCGTGCGCCGCATGACCCGCACGCTCGCCGCCGGCCTCGCGCAACTCGGCTACACCTTCAACGCCGCCCCGGTCTTCGACACGCTCACCGTCGAGCTCGGCGCTGTCTCCGCCCAACGGATCTACGACCTCGCCCACGCCAACCGCGTCAATCTCCGCCCGCACAACGCGCACTCCGTCGGCGTCTCCCTCGACGAAGCCGCCACCGAGAGCGACCTCGCGATGCTGCTCCACATCTTCGCCGAGGCCGCGGGCAAACCGGCCCCAGCGCTCGAGTCGCTCGGCCGCGCCGGCTGCGACCTGCCCGAGTCCCTCACGCGTTCCTCGTCCTACCTCACGCACCCGGTCTTCAACCAATACCACAGCGAGCACGAGATGCTGCGGTATATCCGCCGATTGGAGGCAAAGGATCTTTCGCTCTGCCACTCGATGATCTCGCTGGGCTCGTGCACGATGAAGCTCAACGCCACCGCCGAGATGCTGCCGATCACCTGGCCGGAGTTCGCGCGGATGCACCCGTTCGCGCCCGCCGAGCAGGCCGCCGGCTACCGCCGCATCTTCTCCGATCTCGAGCGCTGGCTCTCCGAGATCACCGGGTTTGCCGGCGTCTCGCTGCAGCCCAACGCCGGTTCCGCCGGCGAATACGCCGGCCTGCTCGTGATCCGCGCCTGGCACGAGGCGCGCGGCCAGGGCCACCGCAACCTCTGCCTCATCCCCGTCTCCGCGCACGGCACGAATCCCGCCAGCGCCGTCATGGCCGGCTTCAAGGTCGTGCCCGTCGCCTGCGACGCCCTGGGCAACATCGACCTCGCGGACCTCCGTGCGAAGGCCGCGTTGCACGCCGAGCACCTCGCCGCCGTCATGGTCACGTATCCGTCGACCCACGGCGTGTTCGAGCCGGGCATCCGGGAGCTCTGCGACATCGTCCACGGCCACGGCGGCCAGGTCTACATGGACGGCGCGAACATGAACGCCCAGGTCGGCCTCACCTCGCCGGGCTTCATCGGCGCCGACGTCTGCCACCTCAA
>JAHFTC010000189.1 GCA_023269585.1 Opitutaceae bacterium | reverse complement strand
CCCGCCTTCTCTGAGCACTCCTCCGTCTCTGTGCCCTCTGTGGTCGGATCGAATCTCTGCCACCGGGTTCGGCGCCCCCGGCTACAGCCTGGCGGGCTGAAGCACCGCTCTACGCGCAGGCGGGAGGCGATGCGATTCCTGAGTTCCTGATGCACATTCCGCCACGGGGACACACCGCGGAGGACGAAACGCTCACGCGTTCCGCTACGGGGGAGGCACCGCGGAGGACGAAACGCTCACGCGTTCCGCCACGGGGGAGGTTTCCACTGCTCCTCTGGGGTTTGTGGCCGAAGTTGCGCTCGGCTTCCGGGGGCCTTTTCCTCGCGGCATGTCCTCCGCCGGCCCCGTTCGGACCCAACGACTCGCCGACCTGCTCCTGCCGCTGCTGCTCGCGGCGTTGGTGGCCTTGTGCTACTGGCCGTCGGTGCACGGCGCGCTGCTTTGGGACGACCCGGCGCACGTGACCACCCCCGAGCTGCGCAGCTGGGACGGGCTGGGGCGGATCTGGACGGAGTTCGGCGCGACGCAGCAATACTACCCGGTGCTCTGCACGGTCTTCTGGATCGAGCACCGGCTCTGGGGTGATTCGACGACTGGATACCATCTCGCCAACATGGTGCAGCACGCGCTCTGCTGCTGGCTGCTGGCCCTGGTCGTGCGCCGCCTGTGGGCGATCAAGCCGGCGGGTGCCGCGCCCGGCGCGGACCGCGACGGGGGCCCGGATCACGGCGCCGTGGCCGGTTGGGTCGCGGCGCTGCTCTTCGCCGTGCACCCGGTGGGCGTGGAGTCGGTGGCCTGGATCACGGAGCAGAAGAACACGTTGTCGCTGCTCTTCGGGCTCGCGGCGGTGTGGTGTTATCTCGGCTTCGCGGAGCAGGGCGGCGGGCGGCGCTATGCGCTGGCGTCGCTGCTGTTCCTCGCTGCGCTCGGGTCGAAGACGACCGCGGCGATGCTGCCGCCGATCCTGCTCGTGCTGCTGTGGTGGCGACGGGGGACGCTGCGCTGGCGCGGCGATGTGCTCCCGCTGGTGCCGTGGTTCGTGGCCGCGGTCGCGATGGGGCTGCTGACCAGCTGGGTGGAGCGCACGTTCGTGGGTGCCGAGGGCGAGGAGTTCGGCCTGTCACTGCTGGAGCGGGTGCTGCTCGCGGCGCGGATCACGTGGTTTTTCCTCGAGAAACTGGTGCTGCCGTTCGACCGGGCGTTCTTCTACCGGCGCTGGGATGTGGCCGCCGAGTCGGGCGGCTGGATCCTCCATCTCGCGGCCGCGGTCCTCGTGATGATCGGGTTCTGGCTGCTGCGCAAACGCACGCGCGGCCCGCTGGCGGCCTGGCTGGCCCTCGGCGGCGCGCTCTTCCCGGCGCTCGGTTTCTTCAACGTCTATCCGTTCCTGTTCTCCTACGCGGCCGATCATTTCTACTACCTCGCGGCCGCCGTCATGGCAGCGGCCGTCGGTGGCGGTGTCGCGGTGTTGGTGCCGCGCGCGGGGCGGTGGTGGCCGGGGCTCGCCGTCGCCGGGGTGGCGCTCGGGGGCGCGCTGGTCTGGGGGGCCCGGGCGCAGAGCCGCCTCTATGTCGACGACGAGACGCTGTTCCGCGCCAATGTCGCCAAAGTTCCGGACAACTGGATGGCCCGCCGCATCCTCGGGCATGCGCTCGGCCAGATCCCCGGACGCGAGCTGGAGTCGCTCGCCGAATTTCGCGAGGTCCTGCGGTTGAAACCCGATCTGCCCGAAGGGCATCTCGGTGCCGCGGTGCGCCTCTCCCGCATGCCGGGCGGGAAACTCGAGGCGATCGCCCACTACGAACGCGCGATCGAGTTGCGCCCCGACTACATCGAGGCGCTCAACAATCTCGGCGGGCTGCTGGGCTCGATCCCCGGACGGGAGGAAGAGGGTGTGGCGCGGCTGGAGCAGGCGCTCCGCTTCAAATCCGATTACACCGACGCCTGCCTCAACCTCGGGCTGATCCTCACCCGGTTGCCCGGGCGCGCGGCCGAGGCGGTGCCCCATCTTGAGTGGGCCGTCGAATTGCAGCCGGATTCCCCGGTCATGCACGCGGCCCTCGCCGGTGCGCTCGCGCGGGTCCCCGGCCGGATGGCGGACGCCGCGCGGGCATTCGGCGAGGCCGTGCGGCTCTCCCCCGACTCACCCGAGTTCCGCATGCAGTGGGCCAACGCGCTGCTCTCGGTGCCGGGCCGGCAGGCCGAGGGTATCGAGCAATTGCGTGCGGTGCTGCGGTTGGCGCCGGGCTGGTCGATGGTGCGCAACAACCTGGTGATGGTGCTGGGCGGCATCGCCGGCCGCGAACGCGAGGCGCAGGTGCTGCTCGAGGAGGGGTTGACCCTCGATCCGAACCACCCGGGGTTGCTCAATACCTACGGGATCCTGTGCGCGCAACAAGGGCGGTTCGCCGAGGCACGCGCGGCGTGGGAACGCGCGCTCGCCACGGACCCCGAGTTCGACCTCGCCCGGCAGAACCTGCAGCGGCTTGAGCAGATGGGGCAGTAGGGCGAGCGAGGTGCGCCTGTCGTTCGTTCCGTCCTCGTCACTTGACTTGGCTCCCGGCGGAATCTTCCTCTGCACCCGATGCGTCCTGCCCCGTCTTCACCGCTCCGCCGGCGTTTCGCTTCCCTCGTGGCCGGTCTGCTGGCCACGGCACTCTCCTCCGCCGCGGCCGCGGTCGGGCTCGAGTCTGCGCCGCTCGCCCCACGCTCCGCGCCGCGTGGCGCCACGCTGTTCGCCCAGCTCCCACCGGAACAGACCGGCATCGTGGCCGACAACAAGTATGACGACCCCGCGATGTGGGCGGCGCGTTACCAGGAGGCGGTCTATGGCCCGTCGGGCTGCGGCGTCGCGATCGCCGACTACGACGGCGACGGCCGGCCCGACGTGTTTGTCGTAAGCAAGACCGGCCGCTGCCGCCTCTTCCGCAACCTTGGGAATTGGAAGTTTGAGGACGTCACCGACCGTGCCGGTCTGCCCGGCGCAGCCGGAGGCTGGGTCAAGGGCCTGATCGGCGGCGACAACCCGGCCGCCGACGCCATCGGCAACTGGAAGCAGGGCGCGACCTTCGCCGACGTGAACAACGACGGCCGGCTCGATCTCTACGTCTGCCGCTTCGGCGCGCCGAACTGGCTGTTCATCAACCAGGGCGACGGCACCTTCAAGGAGGAGGCTGCGGCGCGCGGACTCGCACTGGTCGAGGGCAGCGTCGTCGGCGCCTTCTGCGACTACGATCGCGACGGCTGGCTCGATGTCTATGTCGCCACCAACATGCTCGACGCCGCCAAGCACCCGCAGGGGCAGCCCGACCATCTTTTCCGCAACCGGGGCGACGGCACCTTCGAGGCGGTGACCGCCAAGGCCGGTATCCTGCCCACTGAGACATCGGCCCATTCCGCCACGTGGTGGGATTACGACGAGGATGGCTGGCCCGATCTCTACGTGGCCAACGACTACGCCGTGCAGGACTTCCTCTACCGCAACAACCGCGACGGCACGTTCACCGATGTCCTCACCCAGGTGGTCCCGCGCATGCCGCATTCGTCGATGGGCGCCGATCTCGGCGATGTGAACAACGACGGCCGGATCGACTTCTTCGTCGCCGACATGGCCGCGACCTCGCACCAGAAGGACCAGCGCGGCATGGCCCAGATCCGCGTGCTGCTCCGCGCCGGCGACTACGACGCGCTCCCGGCGCCGCAGTTCATGCGCAACACCCTCTATCTGAACACGGGCACCGGTCGCATGCTGGAGGCGGCGTCGCTCGCGGGCGTGGCGAAGTCGGACTGGACCTGGGCGCCGCGCCTCGAGGATCTCGACAACGACGGCCGCCTCGACCTCC
Organism: Opitutaceae bacterium; assembly: GCA_023269585.1. Classification (GTDB taxonomy): domain Bacteria; phylum Verrucomicrobiota; class Verrucomicrobiia; order Opitutales; family Opitutaceae; genus CAJCBL01. The sequence continues at coordinate 1,902 of JAHFTC010000189.1, read as the reverse complement.
ACGTCACCAACGGCATGACCCGTGAATACCACAACATGGATATGCTCGCGCGGACGATGGGCATCGAGAGCTTCGATGAGATCCGCCGCCTGATCCGTGCGACCCCGCCGATGGCCGAGGCCAACCTCGTGTTCCAGAATCATGGCGACGTGCGGTTCGAGGAGGTCGGCGCGCAGTGGGGTTTGGACCAGGTCGGCGTCAGCTTCGGCTCCGCGTTCGGCGACCTCGACGGCGACGGCGATCTCGATCTGGTCGTCGTCAACTACGAGGACGGTCCCACGGTGCTGCGCAACGACTCCGACTCCGGCCGCCGCCTGGTCGTCGCGTTGCGGGGAGTTCGTTCCAACCGCTTCGGCGTCGGCGCCACGGTCCGGATCGAGACCGCCGCCGGTCCGCAGGTTCGCCAGTTGGTGGTCGCGCGCGGCTATGCCTCCGGCAGCGAACCGACGCTCCATTTCGGACTGGGCGACGACACCACCATCCGGCGGCTCACGGTCGAATGGCCGAGCGGCCAGATTCAGACGTTCACCGATCTTCCGGCCGACCGGCGTCTCACGATCACCGAGCCGGCGGCGGCGCCGGCGCCCGCGCCGGCGCCGGTGGCGGCCCCCGCGCAATTTGCCGAGGTGAGCGTCGCGCAGGGACTAGCCGTCGAGAGCCGCGAGGGTCCGTTTGCCGAGGGGCGAGTGCAGCCGCTCATCCCGTTCCGTTTCAGCCGCCGCGGTCCGGCGCTTGCCGCTGGCGACCTCGATGGTGACGGGCGCGACGATCTGGTGCTCGGCGCGTCGTCCCGCGATCCGCTGCGGGTGCTGCGTGCCGGCGCGGAGGGCCGCTTCAGCGCCAACCCGATCGGTGCCGTCGCTCCGCTGGCCGATGGTCCGATCCTCGTGTTCGACGCCGATGGCGACGGTGATGCCGATGTGTTGGTCACCCGGTCCGGCAACGCCAAGCCCAACGGTGCGCCCGAGTACCAGCCGCAGCTCTGGCTCAACGACGGCGCCAACGGTCTCGCCCCCGCGGCGGCCGACGCCTTGCCGCCGCTCCCACTCAGCGCCGGTGCGCTCGCGGTCGCCGATTTCGACCACGACGGCCGGCTCGATGTCTTCCTCGGCGCGCGGCTTCAGCCCGGCCGGTATCCGCTGGCGCCGCGCAGTGCGCTGCTGGCCAACCGTGGCGGCCGTTTCGAGAACGTGACCGACACTCTCGCGCCGGCGCTGCGCGACGCCGGTCTGGTCACCGCCGCGCTCTGGAGCGATGTCGATGGCGACGGCTGGGCCGACCTCCTCGTCGCCACGGAGTGGGGACCGGTGCGCTATTTCCACAACAACGCCGGCCAGGGCTTCGCGGACCGCACCGAAGCCGCGGGCTTCGCCGCCGGCGGCACCGGCTGGTGGTCGTCGCTCGCCTCGGCCGACTTCAACGGCGACGGCCGGCCCGACTACGCGGTCGGCAACGCCGGGTTGAACACCGCCTACGCCGCGAGCCCCGCCGAGCCGGCGCTGCTCTACTACGGCGACTTCGGCGGCAACGCCCCGGCGCTGGTCGAGGGCGGGTGGGAGGGCGGGAAACTCTTCCCGCGCCGCACACGCAAGTCCCTCGGCGAAGCGATCCCGTCGGTCCCGAAACGTTTTCCGAAGAACGACACCTTCGCCACCACCACGCTCGCCGAGGTCCTCGGTGAGGCGAAGCTCGCCGCCGCGCGCAAATTCGCCGCCACCGAGCTGCGCAGCGGCGTCTTCCTCAGCCAACCCGACGGCACGTATCGCTTCGCGCCATTGCCGCGGCTCGTGCAGACCGCCGCCGTCCAAGGCCTCGTCGCCGGAGACTTCGACGGCGATGGCAACGCCGATCTCTACGTCCTGCACAACTCGCACGCGCCGCAGCCGGATATCAGCCGCTTCG
>JAHFTC010000188.1 GCA_023269585.1 Opitutaceae bacterium | reverse complement strand
AGAGCTTCGCCGAAAAGCGCGCGGCGTACGTCGCCCATGTCCGCACGATGCTCGAGCTGCTCGGCGACGATCTCGCCGCGGCGCAGGCCGAGGCCGAGGCCGTGCTGGAACTCGAGACCGCGCTCGCCCGCGCCTCGAAGCGGCCGGTGGAGCTGCGCGACCCGGTTTCCAACTACAACCGGCGCACGCTCGCCGAGCTGGAGCGCGAGGCGCCGGGCTTCGCGTGGCGCGCCTGGGCCGACGGGCTCGGCGTGCCGGCGCTCGACTCGGTCGTGCTCAACCACCCGCCCTACGCCGCCGCGGTGGCGGAGGAGGCGGCGCGGCGCCCGCTCGGCCAGTGGCGCACGTATCTGCGCTGGCATCTCGTGCGGGCCTACGCGCCGTACCTGCCGGCGGCGTTCGAGGACGAGAGCTTCCGGTTCAACGACACGGTGCTGCGCGGCACGCCGCAGCCCGAGCCGCGCTGGCGGCGCGCGGCCCGCGCGGTCGACGGCGAGATCGGCGACACGCTGGGCCAGCTCTATGTGGCGCGCTATTTCCCGCCGGAGGCGAAGGCCCGCATGGGCGAGATGATCGGGCACATCAAGGCCGCGTTCCGCGCCCGGCTCGAACGGCTCGAGTGGATGACGCCGGAGACCCGCGTGAAGGCGCTGGAGAAGTTCACGGCGTTCCGCGCGAAGATCGGCTATCCCGACAAGTGGAAGAGCTACGCCGGGCTCGTGGTGGCGCGCGACAGCTTCGCCGCCAACGTCCGCCGCGCCCGCGAATGGGATACGGCCGACGAGCTCGCGAAGCTCGGGCAGCCCGTCGACCCCGACGAGTGGGGGATGACGCCGCCGACGGTGAACGCCTATTTCTCCTCCACGCGCAACGAGATCGTCTTCCCCGCGGGCATCCTCCAGCCGCCGTTCTTCGACATGGCGGCGGACGACGCGGTGAACTTCGGCGCGATCGCCTGCGTGATCGGCCACGAGATCACGCACGGCTTCGACGACCAGGGGCGCAAGTTCGACGGCCGCGGCAACCTCGCCGACTGGTGGACGGAGGCCGACGCCGCGGCCTTCAAGGAGCGCTCCGAACTCCTGGTGGCGCAGTACGGCGGATACGAGGCGCTGCCGGGCAAGTTCGTCAACGGCCGGTTGAGTCTGGGCGAGAACATCGCCGACCTCGGTGGCGTGAGCGTGGCCTACGAGGCGTTGCAGCGCTCGCTCGCCGGGCGGCCGCGCCCGGAGCTGATCGACGGCTTTACGCCGGAGCAGCGGTTCTTCCTCGCGTGGGCGCAGCTGTGGGGGCGCACGCTCTACCGGCCGGCGGCGTTGGAACGGCAGTTGGTGGTGGGTCCGCATTCGCCGGGGAATTTCCGCGCGCTCGGCCCGCTGGTGAACCTGCCGGAGTTCTTCGCTGCGTGGGGCATCGTCGAGGGCGACGCGTTGTGGCGCGCGCCCGAGCAGCGCGCGCGGATCTGGTGAGCTGGATGAGCCGAGCGCAGGAGGCGCGACGCGCCGAGGTGGCCGGTTTGGCGAACGACCCGGGCGCGCTCGAGCCGGGCTGAGCGGCTCATCGGGGATGATTCGCCCTGCCTCGGAGGGGCTCGCCAGTCATCGGGCGCCGCCGGTGCGGCGACGACCGACGCCGCCTGCGGCGCGCTTGGGGGCACGCGCGTCCACCTGCAGGCGGCAGTCTTTCGTGCGAGGGGCGCGGTGCTATTCCACCTTCAGGTCGACCGAGGTGGCTCCGACCAATTTGCCGGCGGGGTTGCGCACGATCACGGTCACGGTGTAGCGGCCGGGATCGCTCGCGACGAAGAGCACCTTGTCGCCCTCGCCGGCGTGGTTGCCGCCCCATTCGTAGCGGTAGGGCTGGTCCTCGCTGCGCGGGAAATCCACGACACAGGCGATCTCGATGATCTCGCCGGCGGCGCACTCTGTCTTGGCGGCATCGAGACGCACCTCGCCCTCGGGCCCGCGGGCCGCGTCTTTGCGGGGCGCGGGCTCGGAGCCGGTGCTCTTGGCGCTCACGCCCATCGAGGCGAAGAGCGCGTCGATCTGCGGACCGATCTCCGCCCAAATGGCGTCGGCTTGGCCGCGGGTGTCGTAGGCCACCACTTCGTCGCCCTTGTCGTCGCGCACGACCTTTCGGAAGCCCTCGACGTTCACCCAGTAGTCGACGGCGAGGAAGACATCGCCGCGGCGCAGGATGGCGCCGCCTTCGAGTTGGTAGCGCCAAGGGTCGTCGCTCTGCGGCCCGCTCTGGCGGCGCACCATCTCGCCGGTGTAGCCGCCGTTGCCCTTGGCCGGCGTGACCACCGCACCGGGCCGGCGGCGGGCGCTGAGGGTGAGATCGGTGACCATGTCGCCGCTGCGCTGGTCCTCGACGGCGTCGACCAGTTTGGCGGTGAAAGTGCCGGAGACATACACGTGGTCGCCGGAGGCGGAGCTGCCCTGCTCGCGTTGCAGACTGCGGAGGGTCGCGCGGCCGCCGGTGGTTTCCGTCCAGCCTTCCGGCACGCGCAGGTCGATCTGGGGCGGGCGGACGACGATCGGCACCGCGAACATCGGCGGCGGAGGCAGGAGTTCCTCCATCGAAGGCAGCGGCGGCGCCTCGCCGCTCTCCGCCTTGGCCATGGCCTCCTCCATCTTGCGGTTCATCTCCTCGAGTTGCTCGGGAGTCATCTTCTCCATCGCCTCGTCCATTTCCTGCTGGGCCTTCTCGAGGTCGGCCATGGCCTGCTCGAGCTCGCCGGCCACGCTGCCTTTTTCGTCGAGCTTCACGAGGGCGAGGTCGAACGCCTCCGCTTGGGCAAACTCACCCACCTGCCGCACCTGCACGTCGAGCTCCACCGCCTCGGAATTGGAACGGTCGGCCACGACGGAAACGCGCTGCTTCACGCCGTCGGGCCGCATGGTGCCACTGGGGTCGAACTCCAGCACGGCGGCGTCCTCGAAGGTGAGTTTCTTGCCGGGCTGCAACAGCATGAGCTGGTACTTGCCGAGCTTGAAGTCCGGCAACTTCCCGCGGTCGATGCGCAACGTGAACACCTCGCCGGCGCCGACCTTCTCGGGCGCGGTCACCACGGCGGTCTTGGGCGGTTTCGGCTTCGCCCGCGCCACACGCAGCACATCGACCGCCACGGGGATCTTGCGCTGGTACGTGCGGGTGAGCAGCGGCTTGGCGTCCATCACGTCGCGGGCCACGTCCGCGCCGCCGAAGACGAAGAGGATGATTTCAAGGGAGAACTCCGCCGTCACGGTGTGCTGGCCGATCTCCGAGAACGTGAAGCTCTGCGTGGTGAACACCTCGCCGATGCGGTACCGGCTCGACAGCTCCTGCCGCCGGTCGCCCTGCGTCCAGACGAGGGCCGCCCGGAAGTCGCACTGCACGGCCTTGTTCGTGCCGCCGAGGGGTTTCAGCTCGGCGGCGATTTTCGCGAGCGTCGCCTCGATCGCGGGCCAGTCGGCGTCGGAGAGCACGGCGAGCTCGACGGACCCGTCGGCCTGCCCCTCCTCGATCTCCACCTTGGGGGCGGGGACGCGGAAGATCACCTGGTTGAACGCGTCGTCGAGCGCGAGCTCGAGGTCGATCGCCCGGATCAGGCGCTCCTTCCGCACGCGCAGCCATTCGCTCAGGACGATGGGCGTCATGCGCTTCATCAGCGCCTGCTTGATGCCTTCGCGCGCCTGGGCGGTGGCCTCGGAGTCCTTGCCCGCGCCGGTCTCCTTGAGCTGGGCGATGTTCCAGGCCTGCGTCTCGACGAGGTGCTGCACCGCCACGTGCGACGCCAGTCCGGTGGCGAGCTGCTCGATCGATTTCTCGGAGCCGGTGAAGCCCTGGTAGCCCTTCACGGCCGAGATGCCGGCCAGGAAATCTTGATACTCCTGGCCGCTCACGGCGAGGTCGTAGCCCGCCTCCTTGGCGGAATCGATGACCATGTTGGTCATGAAACCCATGAAGCCAGGCACGAGGCCGACGAAAAAGACGATGTCGCAGCCGGCCTGGCGCAGCGCCTCCTCCGCGCCCTTCTCGCCCCAGGTGCCGGAGACGCTCATGACCGACCACGCGATGAAGGCGCCCTGCAGGCCGCGCTCGAAGACCGTCCAGTTGTCGGCCTTCTCCCAGACCTCGCGCATGGCCTCGCCGAACTTGCCGAAGCGACTGGCGGAGCGACCGAGGATGCCCTCGATGATCTGGCGGTCCACCGGGACGGGGTTGCGCGCGAGCTGGCCGAGCAGCTTGGAGTTCAGGCGCGCCTCCTTCAGCAGGGCCGCGAGTCGGGGATTCTCGAACACGGCCGCGCCCAGTTTCGCCTGCTTGGCGAGGTCGTCGATCTGGCGGAGGAAGTCGTCCAGCACGCCCGAGGAGAGGTTGCCCTTGGCGCGGGCGCGCTCGAGGTTGTCCTTCAGCCGCGCGAGGTATTTGGCCATCGCCTCGGCGTCGCCGGCGTGGGCGGCCTCGGCGGCTTTCTCGGCCCACTGGAACGCCATGTTCGCGTAGCCGCCCATGGTGTGCCGGCCGTAGCCCTCCGCCAGGTGGACGAGGTCGGTGAAGCCGGCGCGGACCTTGCCGCCGGCGTTGTGGAAGAGGCGCCCCTGGGCCTCGAAGGTCTGGATCATCGCCGGCGCGCCTTCGCCCCAGACGCCCTCGACCAGCTCGCCGGCGAGGCTGGGCACGGCGCCGGCGCGGCTGAAGAGCGCGCGGGCGGTCCGGTCGTTGACCACGTTGCGCATCACCTGCGGCGGCGGGTAGAGGTTCACGCTCCGGAGGACGAGGCGGGCCACGTCGTCGCCGCCCTGCCGGGCGATCGCGGTGGCCTGTTCCAGCGTGTATCCGTAATTTTGCACGAGCAGCTTCTCGATCTCGGCGGCGGACTTGCCCTTGAACACGGCCTGGATGCGCTCGGCGAGCTGGTCGCGCACGGACTTCCACTTGGTGAGCACCTGGGTGTCGTCGCCCTGCATGACGAGGCGCAGGTCGTGGTCGGAGGTGCCGCCCAGCAACGGGTCGGCATACAGCCGGGAAAGCTTGGCGCCCTTGGCCGCGGGCCCGCGCAGCCACGAGCCTTGGCCGATGATCTGGAGGGTCTTGTCGTTGGCGAGCAGGACCTCGAGCTGTTCGAGCACGATTTTGCGCGTGCCCTGCGAATACGGCATGGCCTTGGTGAGGTCTCCGGCGACGGCGAGCGCGGCGAACAGCAGCCACGCGGCGACGAGCAGCAAGGGGCGGAAGCGAAGGGTTTTCATGGCGGGCGGCTCAGAAGCGGGCGGGATCGGGCAAGGGGCAACGGCAACGCGGGCAGGTCGTGGCGTCGGCCGGCAGCAGGACGCCGCAGTGGGCGCAGACGCGCGGGGCGCCCGGCTCCGGTCGCGCGTGCAGGGGCACGCCGAGTCCGGGGAATTTGATCACAGCCTGCCCGACGGCGAAGTAGCCGGCGTAGAGTTCGGGGGTTACCTGGATTTCGTGTTTGGCGCCGGCGACGGTCCGCACGTGCAGCAGGTGCCGGTGCTCGACGCGGCGGACGGCGGAGTCGTCGTCCTGGCGGTGGCGGATCTGGCGGACCTCCATGCCCGCGATCTCACCGCGCCAGGTCTGGTTGAGCCGTCGTTTACCCAGCAGCGTGAAGAAAGCCATCACCACGATGAAGGCGCCGGCCGAGAGCAGGGCGGCGGGTTCCCCGCGGCCGGCGACGACTGCGACCCCGAGGGCGATCACGGCGACCACCGCGAAGAACCAACGGGCCCAGCGGGCGCGACGACGGAGGAACTGTTGGAGCTCGGCGG
>JAHFTC010000187.1 GCA_023269585.1 Opitutaceae bacterium | reverse complement strand
GCCGCCAGCAACACCGCCAGCAGGGCAACCTTCCCGCCGCCGCCCGCGCGCCCGCCGGCCGCCGGCAGGGCCGCCAGGGCCGCCGCGGCGGTCTGATAGCGATCGTCGGGTTGCTGCGCGATGCACTTGTCGATGAACGCATCCCAGCTGCGCGGCAGCCCGGGCAGTAGCTTCGAGGCGGCGACAAACTTGCCCGCCGGCTTCCGCCCGGTAAGCAGGTAGTAGGTCATCACCCCCAGCGCGAAGAGGTCGCTGCGCTCGTCGCCCTGGCTGCCGCCGTGCAACTCGGGCGCCATGAACTGCACCGTGCCGCCCACCGGCCCGGTGGCGCTGCCGCGGCTGGAGCCGAAGCTGGTGACTGTGGGCGACGAGGCGAGGATCGTGCGGTCGACCACCGTCACGTCGCCGCCCTGGAACGCCTGGGCCAGGCCAAAGTCCGAAATCCGGATACGCCCCTGCCCGTCGATGAGGAAGTTCGAGGGCTTGAGGTCGCGGTGGATGATCTTCGCCTCGTGCGCGGCCCGCAGACCCGCCAACGCATCGGCCAGCACGCGGCGCACATCGGCCACCGGCAGCCGCCCGCCGCTGCGTTGCAGCCACGCCTCCACCGTGCCACCCTCGAGGAACTCGAGCACGAGAAACGGCAGCCCGTTGAACTCGCCGCAATCGGTGATCGAGACCACATTGGGGTGCTGGAGCTTCGCCAGCGTACGCCCCTCGGCCATCAGCCGGTCGATCGCCTGCTTGTTGGCCGAGAACGCCACCCCCATGACCTTGATCGCCACCGGCTTGTTCAGCCCCGTGTGCACCGCCTTGTACACCACCCCCATGCCGCCCCGCCCCAGCTCGCTCTCGATGCGGTAGGCTCCGACCATGGCGCCGGCGGCGAACGCACTGTTTTGTTTCTCGTCGGGCGATGCCGGGGTCATGTCGTGGGGATGTATCGAACGGTCTAGCATAGCCTTTAGGCTTGGAAAGCAGCTTTTTGCGGAGAAAAGTGCTTCACCACTCCGCCGTCATGCGCTCCGCACCGCTTTCCTGGTCCCGCCCCCGCCAACTCCTGCTGCGCGCCCTCGCGCCGCTCCTCGCCGCCCTCTGGCTCGCGCCGCTGGCCGCCGCCTTCACGCTCCAGCTCGAACTCATCCCCTTGGACACTGTCATCTACGTCGGCGACAAACAAATCGAGAAGCCCCAGCCCAAGGCCGGCCTCTTCAAGATCTCCCTGCCCGACCAGAAGACGCCACACCAGGTACGTTTCGAACGCCCCGGTTTCGAACCGCTCACCCTCGCCATCGGCACCGCCATGAAGGGCACCAAGCAGGTCGTCGCCCTCACCGAACTGCGCACCTGCACCGTGCAGATCGACTCCGATTGCCCCGAGGCCCGCGTCGCCCTCATCACCGAGGCCGGCCGCGAGGACTGGGGCCCCGTGCCCGCCACCAAGGAGATCGTGCTCCGCCGCCCGGGCGGCAAACCCGCCTGGCTACCCCTCTCCTTCAGCGTCGGCGCCGCCGGCTACCAGACCGAGACCGTGCGCGTCGCCGGCCCCGACCAGATCAAGCAGACCGTCCCCCTCGCCCGCATCCGCGAAGTCGCCAGCACCCCCGTCGTCGCCACCGACGAGGGCGGCCAGCCGCTCTCCGTCGTCGTCCGGGTCGACGAAAAGGTCGCCGCCGAAGGCCTCGAGCCCCGCGTCGACCTCGAGTTCCGCCGCGAAGCCAAGGACAAGCCGTGGAACGAACACGTCGTCTCCGTCGAGGACCCTCAGGGCGTCTTCCAGTCGGCCGGCACCCGCGTCGGTTACGCCCAACGCAACGGCCCCGTGGTCTTCACCCTCAAGCCCGTCAAGGAGGCCGTGCTCGTGCCGCGCGCCTTCCCTCGCGTCAGCTTCGCCGGCGGCCGCCCGGCGCTCGACTTCGACCGCGCCAGCCTCGTCGCCGTGCTCGACACCGAGGAGCCCTGCCCGGCCGCCGCCGAGGTCGTGCGCATCACCAACTTCGGCCAGCGCGACAAAAAGGGCGCCGCCGCGGAATACCTCAACTCCTTCGCGATCTCCCCCGACGGCAAGTTCGTCATCCTCGCCGTCACCACCGAGACTCCACAGGGCCGCGCCTCCTCCCTCCACTTCAAGACAGCCGACAAGGACGCCCGCGAGAAGCAGCTCCTGCTCGAGAACTCCGGATACATCGACACCGCCCCCTCCGTCGCCCCCGACGGCGAGGACGTGCTCGTCTTCCAGTCGAACCGCTACGACCGCGCCAAGCCCGATCTCTTCGCCATCCGCCTCACCGTGCAGGAAGGTGAGCTGGCCACCCGCGGCGGCCTGATGCAGCTCACCTCGGGTTCCTGGTTCAACTACGCGCCCGCCCCGGGCAGTTTCTCCAGCACCGAGATCGTGTGCCTCACCGCCGATCCGCTCGCCCCCGGCGCCGCCGGCCAGGTCAAGACCGTGCGCCTCGACGGCACCCTCCCGACCGTCTACCCACAGCGCGGCAGCCACGTGAACATCCTCGAGCGCCGCAAGGTCGTGCTCACCAGCGCCAACCCCGCCGACAAGCGCACCCGCCTGGTCGTCGCCTCGCTCGACGGCCGTGCCGAGTCCACCCTCGCCGCCGTGCCCCCCTTCGCCGCCGCCAACTGCGCGATGGCCGCCGCCTGCGCCGATGGTTCCAAGCGTGTGCTCTTCGCCTCCGACGCCGAGAAGACCGCCAAGGGCCGCCCCCAGAACGACATCTTCCTCCTCCGGGCCGATGGCACCGTGCGCCGTCTCACCGCGAACGAATCCGACGACCTGATGCCGGCGTGGTCGCCGTTGCCCAGCGAGCCCGATGTCGTGTATTTCCTCTCCAACCGCGGCGGCGCCTACAACGTCTGGAAAATGCGTATCGCCCCGGAGAGCTGAGCGCCTCCCATCCGAAACCGCCGCCGGTATCTCGTCACCGCGCCGGCTTCTCCGGTCACCGCGTCTCCGGTCTCAGCCGTGACCAATCAGTCGCGGTTCCTTCTGCAGGATCACGCCTCCACTGCTGCCACCGCCGTTCGGGGCTCGCCCCTCGCCTGCCAGGACTCCGGTCTCCGGCCTTTCCGCTCTCCGGTTTCCGAGTTCCGGTCTCTCCCGTCTCCGGTTTCCGGTCTCCGGTCTCCGCGTCTAGTCCTTGAACGCGAAGTCCCGCCCCGTGCCGGACCCGGGCCGGGTGGGGCGCTTGAGGTTGCGGCGCACGGTGGCGAGCTGCTCGCGCACCAGGTCGCCCATCGAGGAGCAGACCAGGAACTCCGGATTCTGGTGATGCTCGGCCAGGCTGGCCCGCAGCTCCGCGATGTGCCCGGCGGGGGCGAGCTCCTGGCCGGCCATCGCCTCGAGCAGCAGCTCCAGCCGCTGGCGGATCAGGTCGGCCCGCTGGATGATCAGCGTCTGCTCCTCGCGCTGGTACTGGAGCGCGGTCGTGGCATTGAGGTGCTTGAGGCAGAAGAGCGCGAGGTGCCGGTTCTCCGGGAAGAACTGCGGCAGGTAGAAGTTCTTCCGCGGGCTGTACGACTGCTGATCGAAGTCCATCGCGCGAAAACGGATCGTGGGCTCGTCGAAGTCGGGCACGACCAGCGCCACGAAGTTGTACGCCCGCATGTCGCCGAGCAGGCGCAGGAAGCAGCGCTCGTTGAACTTCACCAGCTCCTTGGCCACGCGGATCGGCTTGAGATCGCCGCGGTGCAGCCATTGGTCGATGAAGACGTCGCCCGGGATGCCGATCACGTGCTCCTCCACCAGCGTCTCGCCGTTGGTGAGGAAGTTCATGCGGTTGGGCGAGAGCAGGTGCTCCAACTCGAGGCCGAAGACGCGCGAGGCGTCGGCCTTCTTCACGTAGAAATAGTCCTGGTTGTCGTTGTAGGAGTTTACGATCCGGATCCGAAAGGGCAGCGAGTTGCCGAAGGTGCAGTAGTCGATGCGGTCGACGTAGAGGTGCTGCATCACCGACAGGTCGCCCTGCACGCGCAGCAGGGCGTAGAGCCGGCAGAGCGCGGCGTTGAGGCGCTCCATCTCGTGCCGGTCGTACATCACGGACTCCCAGAGCGTGGGCGCACCGGCGACGTCGTTGAGCGGGATCGACTCCCGGAAGTGCATCAGGTCGCGGTAGAGCACCGGTAGGTCGACGTCGCGCCGGTACTGCGCCAGGTACGACCGCAGGCCCGGGCAGATCGGATACGCGGGTTTGCGCTTGGTGGGTGAGAGCGGCTGCTGGCGCTGCGACATGCCCGCAGCCTAGGCGCCGCCCGCCGCTTGGCCAGCGCTGAGGCGGGCTGCGCGCTTGCTGCGCTTTCGCCGCTCCAAGCTTCCCCGCCCGCAACCGCCATCGCCGCACGCACACAACCTACGACATCACTTCGGCCAAAACGCCGACGTCAATTGGGCCCGGCACACCGGATCGAACCCTGGCGGCGATCCTCACCGGTGGTACTCACAACCTCCAAAGCCTGACCCTATTTTCCGGCCCAGAAATTTCAGCGTGCCCCGGTCGATCGGCGGTGACGGCCGCTTGCAAAGGCGCGTCGCGTTGCTGACGAGTCTCGGTTCAATGCCTGGGCGGCGTTACTGCCCGCGGATGAGCGGCAGCAGCTGGCTGACGTTCACCGAGCCGGCCTTCTGTTGAATGTCGCCCGCGTAACGCGAGTGCAAGGAGCGCGCCTGTTCGGTGAGCGAGCCGAACATCGAGCGCAGCTCGATGGCCGAGAGCCTGCGTCCACCCGCGTAGTATTGTTTGGCCAGCTTGCCCAGCGCCCACGTTGTGGCGAACGACATCACCGAACTGGTGGCCTGCTTGCCCACGCTCTTGAGCATCCCGCCGCCCACCTTGCCCAGCAATCCGCCCAACAGCTTGCGCGCGTAGCCCTCCAAAACCTGCGAAGTCAGGCCCACGCCCGCCGCCGCCAGCAGTTCCTTGATATGGCCGCGACCGAGTTCGTGACCGTAGCTCTTGCCCACGCGATAGACCATTTTCATTTGCAGCGGGACAATGGCCATCGTGGCGAGCGATTCGGGCAGCAACTCCAGCGCGCCGTTGAGGATGGCGTAGTTCAACACCATCTTTTCCACCTGCGCGTCCATCGGGGACGACTGGGCCAGCGCGGCCGGCATGCTGATGTCCGCCAGCGGCTCAATGGCGAGGGCCTCGGCGGCGCTATCCACGGCCGCCGCCGACTTTTCCTCCAGCTTCAATTCGCGGCGCAGCCCGGCCAAGAACGCCTTCTCGGCGTCGGATTGCGCGCCGTCCGCGTCGCAAACGCACACTGCCATTTCATAGGCCAGTTGGCGCAGTTCGGGTGACTGAAGCGCAGCGGCGGCCTGCCCGGACGTGACCTGCTTGAGGAGCACGCGCTGGTAAAGCGCCGACGGTTGCACGTCCGCATGAGGTAGGCGCTCGGCGAGGCGCTTGAGTTCGGCGCGCTCGTTGTCGTGCTTCGCGCCGTCGGCAAATGCCGCCATCAACGCAAGGGTGAGAATGGATTCCTGTTCAGTGGGTGTCATGGTGTGTGGGCGGTTTGGTGTTGTGATGTTCTCTAAACTGTCCCGGTTCCTCGATTGCTGCGTTGTTTTTTCACCGTTGAGGTTTCCCAAGGCTTGGAGGAGGGCTCGCGGATTATCTGTGGCGGGCGCTTGGGATGCGGCTAGGACCGCGGATCGGGCAAAAAGGGGGGCTCCGCTGGTGGGTCGGGCTTTACGCCCCACACCCGAGGCCGGCCTTCCGCCGTAGCGGAACGCGTGAGCGTTTCGCCTTCCGCTCATGGTCCCTGTCACTTGCGACCTGTCACTTGCCACTTCCGGCCCCGCGCTCTCCGCTCCTCCGCGTGAGAGACCTCCCGACTCCGCCGGTGGATCGGGCTTTACGCCCACACCCGAGGCCGGCCTTCCCTCGTAGCGGAACGCGTGAGCGTTTCGCCTTCCGCTTATGATCCCTGTCACTTGCGACCTGTCACTTGCCACTTCCGGCCCCGCGCTCTCCGCGCCTCCGCGTGAGACCTTCCGACTCCGCCAGTGGGTCGGGCTTTACGCCCGACATCCGAGG